>CAZISP010000068.1:0-6208 GCA_964541955.1 uncultured Lachnospiraceae bacterium | reverse complement strand
GAGCGACTGATACTCTGCGAGGGATATATGGACGTTATCGCGCTTCACGCGGCAGGCTTTGAGAATGCGGTTGCAACTCTCGGCACGGCTATTACCTCCGAGCAGGCGCGTCTCATGGCAAAATACACCAAAAAGGTGATAATTTCCTACGACGGCGATGCGGCGGGACAAAATGCCACCAATAAGGCGATGCGGCTTTTGTCCGAGGTGGGGCTTGAGGTCAGAGTGCTGACGATACCCGATAATATGGACCCGGACGATTACATAAAAGCGCACGGTGCCGATAAATTCCGTCAATTGCTGTCCGGCGGCAAAACAGGCTTTGAATTCAAGCTCTCGGGCGTGCTTTCAAGATATAATATTTCCGAGCCTGCACAAAAAATACGCGCATCGGCGGCAATTTGTGAAATAATTGCATCGGTTGCGTCGGCAGTGGAGCGGGAAGTATATATAAGGGAAGCGGCAAAGCGACTTGATATCACCTCCGAAACGCTGAAAAACGACGTTGAAAGGCAACGGCGTAAATTAGCGCGGGAAATACGGAAAAACGAGAGCAGCGAGGCACTCAAATCCGTCCACCGATACGGCGACACCGTAAATCCCGACGCGGCAAAGAACGTGAAGATGTCAAGCGCCGAGGAGGCTATCATCGGCATGCTTTTGCAGTATGACGATCACAGAGCCGCTGTTACGAGCGGAAAAATCGAGCTTTCCGAGGACGATTTTTTCACAGAGCTTGGTCGGCGCATTTTCAAGGTCGTAATGGAGCTTGAAAAATCCGACGGAGGCTTCTCCTTCTCGCTTCTGGGCGAAAGCTTCAGCGACGACGAGATGGGAAGAATGATGAGATACATCAGAGACAGAAAAGAACTCTCGCAAAATACCCTTGAGGTCTTGCGGGAATCTGTAAATACACTGAAAAAGGAAAGACTCAGTCAGGCGGAGCGCAAAAGCGACGACCCCTTTGCCGCCCTCAAGCGGAAGAGGGAAGCGCTGAAAAACAAAAAGGGCGATGCCTGAGGGTCATGAGGTGAATTTTGAAAAAAGACGAAACAAAAGAAATAATTGTCCCGGAGGACACAGCCAAGGTCGATATGGGCGAGGAAGCCTTTGATGCCATGCTTGAAGATCTTCGGAGCGAGGGCGTGATGATCTCCGGCGAGGCGGCAGATGCCGATGCTGAGGAGGACGTTGGAAAGTACGATACCTCCGAGCGAATGGAAAGCATGCTGGAGCAGGACGGTCTGACCATCGACGACCCGGTTCGTATGTATCTTCGGGAGATAGGAAGAGTTCCGCTTTTGAAGACGGACGAGGAGAAGGAGCTGGCAATTCGCATCTCCGAGGGGGACGAGGATGCAAAGCAGGTGTTTATCAACGCCAATCTTCGCCTTGTTGTCAGCATAGCAAAGAAATACGTGGGCCGTGGAATGCCCTTCCTTGATCTTATCCAGGAGGGAACTCTGGGGCTTATGAAGGCTGTTGACAAGTACGACTACACAAAGGGCTATAAGTTCTCTACATATGCTACCTGGTGGATACGCCAAGCCATATCCAGAGCTCTTGCCGAGCAGGAAATCATTCCGGTACATATGGTTGAGACGGTTCACAAGATAGCAAAATGCTCCCGACAGATCCAGCAGGAGCTGGGCAGAGAGCCGACGGTTGAGGAGATCTCCGAGAAGATCGGACTTACTCCCGAGAAAATCCGGGATATCCGTCGTTATTCTCAGGAGCCCCTGTCTCTTGATACCCCTATTGGTGAGGAGGAAGACAGCCGCTTGGGTGACTTTATCCCCGATGAGGATACACCGTCTCCTGCCGAGGCGGCGTCGGCGCTCATGATGCGCGAGGCGATCGAGCGCGAGCTTCACACGCTCACCCCCCGTGAGGAGCAGGTAATCAAGCTCAGATACGGTCTTATCGACGGACGGGCGAGAACGCTTGAAGAGGTGGGTCAGGAATTTGAGATAACACGTGAGCGGATTCGTCAGATCGAGGCGAAGGCGTTGCGCAAGCTCAGAAATCACAGTCACGCAAAGAATCTCCGAGGGTTTATTGACTAAGTGAGATATAAAGAAAAGAGTAAAACCGCTTTATATTGAAGGAATGGACAAAAAATGAAAGAAATTTTGGAAAATACGACAAACACTGAAAATACTGAAATAAAGGAAGTCACAAAAAGGGTCGACACCGATTCCCTTATTGAAAAGGGAAAGAAGGGTAAGCTTTCAAGCGCGGATATTGAAGAGGCAATGGAAGCCATGGATTTCGATATGGATAAGCTTGACAAGCTTTATGCAGACCTTGAGGAAAACGGCATCGACGTCACTCCCGAGCAGATCGCGGGAGAGGATATCCGCGAGATCGAAAAGGAAGTGGCTCAATACAACAAGCCCGAGAAGATGGCGGAAATGCTTGAATCCGAGGGACTTGCAATTGACGACCCCGTAAGAATGTATCTGAAGGAGATCGGACGGGTTCCGCTTCTCACCCTTGAAGAGGAGCTGGAGCTGGCTCGTCAGATGGACGAGGGGGGCGAGGCGGCAGAGGCCGCCAGAAATAAGCTGGTTGAAGCGAATCTCCGTCTTGTGGTAAGTATCGCAAAGCGGTATGTGGGCAAGGGAATGTTCTTCCTTGATCTTATTCAGGAGGGCAACCTGGGTCTGATGAAGGCTGTAAAGAAATTCGACCACACCAAGGGCTACAAGTTCTCGACTTATGCTACCTGGTGGATCCGTCAGTCGATTACCCGCGCCATTGCCGATCAGGCGAGAACTATCCGAATCCCCGTTCATATGGTTGAGACCATACACAAGGTTTCAAGATACTCCAGGCAGATGATGCAGGAGCTGGGACGTGAGGCAACGGCAGAGGAGATCGGCGAGAAGATGGGAATGCAGGCGGATAAGGTTCGCGAGATCATGCGTTTCTCCCAGGATCCCGTCTCTCTTGAGACGCCTATAGGTGAGGAGGAGGACAGCCATCTTGGGGACTTTATTCCCGACGAGGACACTCCCGCACCTCCCGATTCCGCTTCCACGGCGATTTTGCGCGAGGTTATTGAGAAGGAGCTGGGAACTCTTACCCCCCGTGAGGCGCACGTTATCCGTCTGCGCTTCGGCCTTTACGACGGCAGATGCAGAACCCTGGAGGAGGTGGGTAAGGAGTTCGATATTACCCGAGAAAGAATACGTCAAATTGAGGCGAAAGCACTCAGAAAGCTGCGCCACCCCAGTAGGGCAAGACACCTGAAGGGTTTTCTTGATTGATTTTTGTGTCTTATTTTGCATTTTATTCAAAATATCGCCTTGACATTCGGGCACTTTTGATGTAAAATAGTTAGCGTATATAAATGTTTCTATAATAAGGAGCCGGAAAATGAAACTCAGAATTTTAAGTCTTATACTTTGCCTTGCAATGCTCGTTTGCGTCTTTGCCTCCTGCGGCGAGGACGATGAGGATACCGATGATGTTGTATCCGAGGTGTCTTCAAGAGAAGCAGTCACCCTGAGCATGTACGTGATCACCGAGGACAGCACGACAGCCGAGGCTGCCGATGCGGTTGAGAAGGAGATTAACTCCATGATCAAGTCCAAGTACACGACCAAGGTCGAGATCACATATCTGACGGCGGAAGAATATTATGCCGCCGTTGAGGCACAGCTTGTGAAAATGAAGAACAACGCGCAGTCCGAGGCGACCGACACGGCTGACAGCGATGCCTCCGAAACCGCACCCGAGACGGAGGAGCTGGTTATCAACGAATACGGTGTTGCCGAGCTCAGATATCCCTCCCTTACCACCGGTCAGATCGATATCGTCATGATTGACGATTATGCAAAATACATAGAATACGTTGAAAACGGCTGGCTTGCATCTCTCGATTCTATTGTCAGCAACACGTCAAAGAAGCTGGGAGACTATATTTATCCCACGATCCTGAACGCCGCTAAGGTTAACGGAAAGCTTTACGCGATCCCGAACAATCACCCGATCGCAGGCGAGACGACCTATATTACCATCAACCGTGCTCTGGCAGAGGAATTCGGACTTGATACGGATCTTGTAACATCCGTTGCCGATCTGGCGGACTTCCTGGCCTTCGCAAAGACGAAGGAGGGCGTAACACCTATCCGCAACACAAGCATTGATTCAAAGAACACGCTTTATATGGGCGCGGATGCGGCTTCCCGCACTCTCACCACAGGCTTCTCGCTTGTCGGTCAGTACGGAAAGAACACGCAGATTACCGCTCCCGAGAGCCTTTTCGCAAACGCAAATTATAAGAACGAGCTTCTCGCTCTTGCGAAATTCGATTACGAGGGCTACTACGGAAACGGCGCGGATGAGAGCTACGCCATCGAGATAAAGACGGGCGACCTTGCCTCAATGTGCGCAGACGGCGAAAATAACGATATCGTTGCTCTCTATGCCGAGGGTCAGTCCACAGAGGAGCTCTGCGGCGCGATGTTTGCGGTCTCCGCATTCACAGACAGCACCGGTCTTACACGTGCAATGGAGGTTATAACCTATCTTAACACAAACGAGGATTTCAGAAACCTCCTCCAGTACGGTATTGAGGGTACGAACTACCAGCTCGACGAGTACACGGACGAGGTTATAAGGCTCGATGACAGCTACAGCATGGATCTGGCAAAGACGGGTAATATGTTCATCGCATACCCCGATGCGGATATGCCTCAGAATATCTGGGAGATGGCAAAGAAGCAGAATCTTGTAGCTGCCGCATATGCTGTCGGTCAGTTCGGTGGCTTCACCATTCCCGCTGACACCGAGGGCGAGACGGCAGTCGATTTTGAGAGCGCAAAGGCACTTGCAGCCGCTTCCGCCGAGGTCAAGGCAAAGCTTGCCGCTTGCGCCACGTATGAGGAGTACAAGGCGGTCGTTGACTCGGTTGCGGATACTTACAGCGCGGTGATAAACAGCTTTATTACAGGCGAGAACACCCCATGTGCGCTGTATGTTGACAGCCTTAGCTAAAAAAGACAAACGGGTTGGATCGATTCCAGCCCGTTTTCTGAAAAAGGAAGATTCATGAAATATACGGACATTTTGTGGGATTTCAACGGCACGATACTTGATGACATGGAGATTGGTATCGAGAGCGTAAATTTCCTGCTGACACAGCGCGGTAAACGTCCTATCTCCGGGCTTGAGGAGTACAGGCGGGTCTTTGGATTCCCGATTCGGGAATATTACAGCCGCATAGGCTTTGATTTTGATGAGGAGCCTTACGACGCGGTGGCTCCCCTTTGGGTGGCGGAATATATGAAGCGTATGCCGAAGGCGAAGATCTTTGACGACGTGATCTCCACCTCCGAGGCGTTTCGGGCGGCAGGGCTCAGGCAAACGGTGCTGTCGGCGTCAAAGCTTGATATGCTTTGTGAGCAGCTTGAGTTTCTTTGCATATCGGATCTTTTTGACGGAGTTTTCGGTCTTGATAACATAGAGGCGGAGAGCAAGATAGAGCTTGCGCACCGCTTTATTGACGGGCACCCCGGAGCCGTATCGCTTCTCATCGGAGATACGACGCACGACGCGCAGGTGGCGTGTGAGTGCGGATTTGATTGCGTTTTGGTGGCAAGAGGACATCAATCAAGAGAGGTGCTGGAGAAAACCGGCTTTGTTGTTGTGGACACACTCAGCGACGTTTTGAAATACATTGCATAACTGTTGGAGGAAAAATGGGATTTGATAATTGCAAAAAGCTGGGCTTTGGGTGTATGCGTTTTCCGAAGATCGGCGAGGAGATAGATATTGAGCAGGTAAAGAAGATGGTGGACATCTTTCTTGACGCGGGATTTACGTATTTCGACACCGCCCATGTTTATCACAGCGGAAAGAGCGAAACGACCCTGCGCGAGTGTCTGACCTCTCGCTATCCGAGAGAACGCTTCATGCTCACGACAAAGCTCTCAACCTGGAATTTTAACACCGAAGAGGATATAATTCCGCTCTTTGAGGAGCAGCTGAGAGACACGGGCGTTGAATATTTTGACTATTACCTCATGCACGCCCAGGACAGGGAATACTATGAAAAATATAAGTCCTGTCACGCATATGAGATAGCTCAGCGGCTGAAGGATGAGGGAAAGATAAAGCATATCGGCATCTCCTTCCACGACGATGCCGAGACTCTGAGAAGAATTCTCTCGGAGCAGCCCGCGGTCGAGGCGGTTCAGAT
>CAZISP010000067.1:0-6214 GCA_964541955.1 uncultured Lachnospiraceae bacterium | reverse complement strand
CTGTCTACACGGTGAAGGCTGTTACAATCGTTGAGATAATGGGGCGTGATGCGGGCTGGCTCACCTGTGCCTCCGCACTCGGTCGCCGTGTTGACGGCATGGAGCCTGACTTGGTCTACCTCCCCGAGCGCAAATTTGACGCGGACAAGTTCATCACCGACGTGAAAACCGCGCTTGAGCGTCACCCCAACGTGGTCGTGGCGGTCTCCGAGGGCATCAAGTCTGCCGACGGGAAGTACGTTTGCGAAATGCTGGGCAGTGGCTCCACCGACGTTTTCGGTCACACACAGCTGACAGGTTGCGGCAAGGCTCTTGAGCTTCTTGTAAAGCGCGAAATCGGCTGCAAGGTTCGTTCCATCGAGCTGAATCTTCCCCAGCGCTGCGCTTCTCACCTGGCATCAAAGACCGATCTTGACGAATCGGTAATGGTAGGAAAAGGTGCTGTAAAGGCGGCATCCGAGGGCGTCACCTGTCACATGATGACCATTCTCAGAAAATCGACCGATCCTTACGTAGCTGAGATATCCTCCTCCGATGTTTCGCTCATCGCAAATCAGGCAAAATCCGTGCCCGATGAATTTATCAACAAGGAGGGCAACCACGTGACCGATGAGTGCGTGGATTATCTGCTCCCCCTAATTGCCGGCGAGGTATCACCCGGATTTGAAAAGGGCTTGCCCGTTCACATAATAATATAAAAAAGGCGGCTCTGCCGCCTTTTTTATCAATTTTTTCATTGTTCAAGCAAAACTTTTAGCCCCGCTCTATTGACAAAATCCACGGGGAGATTTACAATAAACGTAACAACTTTTCTTGAGGTGTACCATGAAAATATCAACCGCACTTGGGCCGCTTTTAACGCGCCCATTCGAAGAAGCCGTGGAAATAGTGGCAAGGGCGGGCTTTGACTGCGCCGATTTCACCTTTTCCGCTCTTCCCAAAACCACGTTGACGGATCTTTCCGCCGAGCTTGACGCTTACCGCAACCTGCGCCGCTATGCGGACGGTATCGGGATCCCCTTCAACCAGGCTCACGCACCCTACGCCTCAAGCACGGGCGACCCCGACGAGGACAAAGTAATATACGAGCGAATCAAAAACTCGATAATTCTTGCGGGAATACTCGGTGCAAAGCATATCGTAGTCCACCCAAAGCAGCACCTGCCCTATCGCTACAACGAGGCGGTTCTGAAAGAAATGAACTACGATTTCTACAGCTCTCTCATTCCTTACGCAGAGGAGGCAGGGGTAAAGATCGCCATTGAAAATATGTGGAAAAAGAACCCTGCGGGAACGCACATCGACCACAGCGTCTGCTCGCGGATAGAGGAACACATCGAATATATTGACATGATGAGTTCGCCCCTTTTCGTTGCCTGTCTCGACATCGGGCATTGTGCTCTTGTGGGCGAGAATCCTGCAGAGTCAATTCGCCGTTTGGGACACGACCGCCTCCACGCCCTCCACGTCCACGACGTGGATTTCATCCATGACCTGCACACCCTGCCCGGTTGCTCGAAGATGGACTGCAAGCCCGTAATGCGGGCGCTCCGTGACATTGATTACGACGGCGAATTTACTCTTGAGGCCACCAAATTCCCCATCGGTTTTGAAGAGGAATTCCGGCAGGAGGTTTTCATTTTTATGGCAAAACGGGCAAGATTTCTTGCCAATATGAAATTCGAGGTCTGAATATGAACGAAAAATATATCCCCCTGCTCCGTGAATACTGCGATACTCTGGTACGCTCGCAATTGCGCGGAACGGGCGACAAAGCACTTGACGGCGGTATCCTTTGCCGCCCCTGCGCCATGATACACGGGCGCATCGGTGACGCAGTCTACCCTCTGGTCTACATGGCGAAAATAACCGAGAATATAAACTATCTTCACTCCGCGTACCTGGCTTTTGATTGGAGCGAGAATATGCTCTGCGACGACGGCGCCATGTACAACGACGCCACAAAGACCTGGCAAGGAACAACGGTTTTCTTCGCCGTTTCCTTGGCCGAGGCTTTACACACAGGCGCGGACATCGTCGCTCCCGAAGAAAAGGCAAAATGGGAGGAGCGCCTTCGCGCAAACGGCGAATGGCTCTACCGTGTGCTTGACGAGCGTCACTCCGCCAACATAAATTATCTCGCGGCAAACACCCTGGCGCTCTACCTTATAGGAGAGTATTTTGACCTGCCCGAATACGCAGAAAAAGCGGCTCGATTGGCTGATTTTTCAATGGCACACTTCACCGAGGGCGGCTTCCTTTGGGGAGAGACTGCACACAGCGGCAGAGGCGACCACAGCCGCGAGGCGATAACCGAAAAGGGCTGCCGTCCCATCGACATGGGCTATAACCTTGAGGAATCACTTCCCGCGCTGGTGAAATACGCATATTTCTCAAAAAATGAGGAAATGCTCGCCCACCTTGAAAATATCCTCATAGGACAGCTTGAGTTCTTCCTGCCCGACGGTGCCATCGACAACAGTTTCGGTTCGCGGAACAACAAGTGGACATATTGGGGCTCGCGCACCTCGGACGGCTGTATTTCAATGTTCGCGCTTCTTGCCGACAGAAATCCTCTGTTCGCCGAGATTGCCGACAGAACCTATTCCCTGCTGAAATCCTGCACAGAGGACGGACATCTCTTTGGCGGGTCTCACTATCACCGCCACGGAATCCTGCCCTGTATACATCACACCTTCCCCCATGCGGCGTCCCTCGCATTCGCGGCAGAACACGGCAAGAAAGCGGAAAAGTCGGGATATCTTCCCGTTGACCGCGCAAAGGCAATTCAATATTACCCCGAAATTGACACGCTGAAAATTGCCGTTGGCAAATACCGCGCCACCCTCACAGGCTACGACTGCATGACAGGCGAGGGCAACCACGTCAGCGGCGGCTCGCTCACCCTGCTCTATCACTATGAAAAAGGCGCCATTATCGCGGGCTCGACCCTTGATTACAGAAATTCCGAAGCAAACAACTTTCAGCTTCCCTTGAAGCTCACCGAGCACCGCTCACTAGTTCCCCGACTTGAAATAATCAAGAGCGGCAAGCGATACACGTCGGCATACGACGACACGGTGAGGATGCAGACAGTGGAAAAAGACGGCGCGGTTGAGGTCTCCTCTCTTGTGGGTCTTTACACCGGCGCAGGCGCAAGGCTTAAGGACGACCCCGATCACGCAGTTAAGTACACCTTTACGGGGAACGGCATCACCGTCCGTATCGAAAATTGCAATGGCGCAAAATACGTTCTTCCCCTTATCTGCGGCGAGCCGGAGATAACACACGGTGAACTCGAAAAATCCGACCCGATCTTCTACCTCACGGGCGGCTTTGAGGCAACCGAATACGTGATTAAACCAAAAAACGGAGTTATTGAGTTCAAGATTGAGTGAACCGACAAGCATTAAATAAAAATATTATGAAATTCGAAAAAAGAAATTTAGATGACAAAACCGTCCGTGCCCTGATAGAATTATCAAAGGAATGGGAAACCGAAAATTGTTCTCACGGCATCATCGCAAACGAAAAAGATGATTTGAAGGAACCCCTGTTCGTTGCCGTTGAAGACAGCGAAATCGTCGGCTACATTTTCGGGCACTATTACACGGTCGAGAACAAAACGTCTTATATAGACGTGGGCGAGAGGTGCTTTATGGTGGACGAGCTCTACGTTTTGCCGCAATACAGAAGCCAAGGCATCGGAAAAGAGCTGTTCTCTCTTATGGAAAAGGAGGTCAAGGCTTCCTGCGTTTATATTACGCTCAGCACCTCGACCAAGGATTACAAGAAGATATTACACTTTTACGCCGAAGAGCTTGGCATGGATTTTCACAGCGCGTTTTTGATAAAACCGACAAAGAAATAAATAAAAAAGCAGCCTATAGGCTGCTTTTTTATTTTTATTCATATCTCTGTCCACGACAAAAAGTTTTTGGGTTGCTCCTTACTTCATTATCGTCTTTGTCCAGCCGAACTTGTCCTCAATGCGTCCCATCTGGATGCCTGTGAGGGTGTCGTAAAGCTTCTGGGTAACGGGACCCATGCTTGTCATACCTGCGGGGAAGCAGATCTCCTTGCCGTGGTCAACGACCTTGCCGACAGGGGAAATAACAGCCGCCGTGCCGCAGAGACCGCACTCTGCGAAATCCTCAAGCTCCTCGCGGTAAATCTCTCTCTCCTCAACCTCAAGACCAAGGTATTCCTTTGCCACGATCATAAGACTGCGGCGAGTGATAGAGGGAAGAATGGTGCTTGACTTGGGAGTTACGACCTTGCCGTCCTTTGTTACGAACAGGAAGTTCGCACCGCCCGTCTCCTCAACCTTTGTGTGAGTTGCGGCGTCAAGGTACATATTCTCGTCAAAGCCCTCGTTGTGAGCGGTAACGATAGCGTGAAGGCTCATCGCGTAGTTAAGACCCGCCTTGATGTGACCTGTTCCGTTGGGTGCGGCACGGTCAAAATCGGAGATCTTGATGGTCAGAGGCTTAACGCCGCCCTTGAAGTAGGGACCTACGGGAGTTGCGAAAAGTCTGAACTGATATTCCTGCGCGGGCTTAACGCCGATAACAGGGCTGATACCGAAAATGAAAGGTCTCAAATAGAGAGAAGCGCCCGAGCCGAAGGGGGGAACCCATGCGGCGTTTGCCTTTACTACCTGCTCAACAGCGTCAACGAACATTCCCTCGGGAAGCGGAGGAATCTCAAGACGAACTGCGGAATCGTGGATTCTGTCAGCATTGAGGTCGGGGCGGAATACAACGATTCTGCCGTCCTCTGTGGTGTATGCCTTCAGACCCTCAAAAACGGTCTGCGCGTACTGCAGAACGCCCGCGCACTCGCTCATTGTGATGTCAGCGTCCTCTGTAAGGCCGCCCTTATCCCACTTGCCGTCCTTGTAGTTTGCTACAAAGCGCTTATCTGTCTTAACATAGCCGAAACCGAGGTTCGACCAATCGATATTCTTCTTTTCCATTGTTATTATCTCCTAAACTTTAGCAATCTGCGCCCATCTGAAGTGCGCGGCGGTTAACGTCAAGCAGGTCTGCGTGACGTGCGGAAACGATCTTTGCAAGTGTCGCATCAATATCGCCGCCTGCAAGCTCGGGAACGGTGTCAATCACTTTTCCCGTCAGGATCATATTTGCAAGTGTGGGAATACCCGCCTCGCCTGCAAGCTTGGTTGCGGGAACGTAGTAAACCTCAACGTCGGTTCTGTTGACCTTGCGCTCAATAAGAGAAGAATCAACGAAGATCTTTCCGCCGGGCTTTACCGCATCCTCGAACTTGTCAAGGGAAGGAAGGTTCATAGCCATGAGCACGTCGGGCTTCTGAATGATAGGCGTTCCGATAGGTGTGTCGCTTACAACAACGCTGCAGTTACAAGTACCGCCGCGCATCTCGGGGCCGTAAGAGGGGAGCCAGGAGACCTGCTTGTCGTCCATGAGACCCTTGTATGCCAGGAACTTACCTGCAAAAAGGATACCCTGACCGCCAAAGCCCGCGATCAAAATTTCAACTGTGTTAGCCATTAGTTCTCCTCCTTTTTCTGAGCACTTCTGTCCTTATATACGCCCAGAGGATAGTAGGGGATCATCTTCTCGTCAACCCACTCGAGAGCCTTCTGAGGTGTCATGCCCCAGTTTGTGGGACAGGTGGAAACTACCTCGATAAGAGAGAAGCCCTTGCCCTCGATCTGATTTCTGAACGCCTTCTCGATTGCCTTCTTTGCGTTGCGGATGTTTTTGACGTTGTTTACCGCAACTCTTTCAAGGTATTCGGGGCCGTCAAGCTGAGAGAGCATCTCGCAGATCTTAACGGGATAACCGCAATGATTTACGTCACGTCCGTAAGGGCTGGTCTGTGTGACCTGACCGGGGAGAGAGGTAGGAGCCATCTGACCGCCTGTCATGCCGTAAATTGCGTTATTTACGAAGATAATCGTGATATTCTCGTTTCTCGCCGCCGCGTGTACCGTCTCGGCGGTACCGATAGATGCAAGGTCGCCGTCTCCCTGATACGTGAACACGATGTTCTCGGGGTTGGCTCTCTTGATACCGGTGGCAACAGCAGGCGCACGGCCGTGAGCCGCCTCTGCCATATCGCAAGCGAAATAGTCGTAAGCCATAACGGCGCATCCAACGGGAGCAACGCCGATGGTCTTTCCCTCAATGCCGAGGGCGTCAATAGCCTCAGCTACGAGGCGATGAAT
>CAZISP010000066.1:0-6215 GCA_964541955.1 uncultured Lachnospiraceae bacterium | reverse complement strand
CGGATATCGCGAGCAGGACCTGGTTTACACCATCGGAGTGCTCCTGGCGGAGATGCTTCAAGATTACGGCTATCAGACAAGACTTTCAAGAACGAACCCAAACGTCATTCTCGGCACCTCCAACGTCACCTCTCTCGCCGCCCGCGTAAACGATGCCAACGCCTGGGGCGCGGACTATTTTATCAGCCTGCACACAAACGCCTCGGTGAATCCCATGGCAAGCGGCTCGGAGGCATACGTCTACAGCCTTAATTCTGCCGCGTATCCGTTGGCTGAATCAATACTCGAGCAGTTAAATTTGTCAACGGGGCTTCGAAACAGAGGGGTACAGCCCCGACCCGGACTTTACGTCCTCAGAAAGACACAAATGCCCGCCGTTCTCGTTGAACTCGGTTTTATAACGAGCCCGATCGATTCCTCTCTCATGGCAAATTCGCCCCAAAGATTTGCGCAGGGCGTCGCGGACGGCATCGTTGACTACATAAATCGGGTAGAGACGGCGTCGGTGGCGAGCATGGATGACGATATGGAATGGAGAGAGGCGGAGCCGCCGCACGACGAGCCGAGCTTTCCCGATGACGACAGCCGACTTGACAGCTACGAGGAATTTATCCGCGAGAATCCCCGCAGAGGTTATTTGAAGGTGCAGGCGTTCTCGGGGAGACAGTCTTATCCCATCGAGGGGGTGAGGGTCGCCATAACGCGGGATTTCGGCGATGAAACGGTGCTCTTCTTTGAAGGCGTGACTGATGCCGACGGAATAATCGATGACATCGAGCTTCCTGCGCCTCCAAGAGAAAATTCGCTGGCCTTTCTCACCCCCGACAAAACGGCGGAATATGACATGACGGCTCTTTACGACGGTGTTCCTCCACAGCGGAGCAAGATTCAGATATACGAGGGGATAAAGAGCATACAGCCCGTACTTATCGGCGCGGAGGCGGAAAAATGATCATACCCGAGAACATAACCGTTCATCTGGGACTGCCAAGCGACCGTTCGGCACCAAACGTGACCGTTCCGTTCATTGACTATATAAAGAACGTGGCGTCAAGCGAGATTTACCCTACCTGGCCCGAAAGTGCGCTGCGGGCGAATATCTACGCCCAGATATCCTACGCGCTCAACCGTATTTACACCGAGTATTATCGCTCTCGCGGATACGATTTCGATATTACCTCAACCACACAGTTTGACCAAACCTTCGTTTACGGCAGGGATATTTTCGGAAACGTCGGAGAGATCGTTGACGAGATTTTCAACGACTATATTGTGCGGCAGGGCTCGGTTGAGCCGCTTTTTGCCGCTTATTGCAACGGAACCACCGTTATGTGTAACGGTCTGTCTCAGTGGGGGAGCGTCGCCCTTGCCGAGGAGGGGTTGACGCCCTACGAGATACTTCAATATTATTACGGCGACGACATAAATCTCGTGTTCAACGCCCCCACGGGCAGGAATCTGCCGTCATATCCCGGCAGGCCCCTCCGTCGGGGATCGGCAGGGCAGGACGTTCTGGTTATCCAGCGCCAATTGAACAGAATAGGAAAGAATTACCCTGCCATAAGACCGATAAACGATCCTGTGGGAATCTTCGGTCAGGATACGGAGGAGGCGGTCAGAACCTTTCAGCGGCTGTTCAACCTGACGGAGGACGGAATCGTGGGGAAGGCTACCTGGTACAAGATAAAGTCGATTTGGGCGGCGGTGAAGCGGCTGGCGGAGGTGCAGAGCGAGGGGATATCCGAGGACGACGTTCGGCTTGTTTATCCCCGTCAGCTTCAGCGAGGTGACAGCGGCGACGTTATCCGAAGCCTGCAGTATTTTTTGTCCGTCATTGCGTTTTTTGACCCGGAGGTGCCCGATGTTGCTCTTGACGGTGTGTTCGGCGGGCAGACGGAAAACGCGGTCCGCGCCATACAACGGCAGGCGGGGCTTGCCGAGGACGGTATCGTGGGCAGGGATACCTGGAACGCCATTGTTGACACTTATTCCGATGCCCTTGCCTCTATAAGGGGCGAGTACGGTGAGCTGTCTGACGAGATCTACCCCGGCAGAGTTCTGAGCGAGGGGAGCGAGGGACGCGAGGTCCTTGTTCTCCAGGGTTTTATCAATCAGGCCGCTCAGCGCTATTCTTATATCCCCACCGTCGCCGAGGATGGGGTGTTCGGCTCGGCAACGGAGGATGCCGTCCGCGCCATTCAGTCCGAGAACGGTATTCCCGTCAGCGGAATCGTGGGTCCTCTCACCTGGGGGCGGGTGGTAAGCCTCGCGACGGAGTAGGGAAAGGTCGGTGGGGGTCGGAAACCGTCAAGGAATGAAATAACGGTCTCCGAAAATGACCGATCTGACCCGTTGACATATAAAAAAGGCGGGAAATTACATTTTCTCGCCTTTTTCTGCATAAATTCGCAAAAAAACTGAAAAAAATTAAAATTTTTTTCATAAAACCTATTGCATTTTTTCTTGTTTTTGTCTATAATAGATATACAAGTGGTGCAAAATGTTGAATTTGGGTGAAAAATGGAGCGCAAATACATCGTTTTTGCAGTAAAAGAACGAAAGGAGGTAAGCTTATGTCACTTTGCGGCGAATTCAGACATTCAATTGACGCCAAGAACAGACTGTTTATACCTGCAAAGCACAGAGAGCAGCTGGGAGATACCGTTATGGTTGTCCGCAATCTCGAAAGTAAGTGCCTCTTCGTTTATTCCATGGAGGAATGGGAAAAGTACAAGAACTCCGTTCTTGCGAAGGTCCCCGTTTCCAGAAGACAGGAGCTCAACAGATTTTTGTACAGAAGATCTCTTGAAACGGGATATGACACTCAGGGGCGAATCATGCTGACCCCCGAGCTTCTCTCACATGCAGAGCTTGAGCGGGGAACCGCGCTTGTTGTAGGTTGCGGCGACTATGCCGAGATATGGAACGAGAATAACTTCAACGCGGCTGTTGAAAACGAGAATACAGAGGAGCTGATTGCGCTTCTCCGTCAGTACGATGTGTGAAAGCAGAGCGGAGCATGGCGGCTCCGATATAAGCTTCAATCACCGTTCGGTGCTCCTTTGTGAGTGCATCGAGGCGCTTGATATAAAGCCCGACGGCATTTACGTTGACGGAACTGCCGGCGGCGGTGGACATTCCTACCACATAGCCCGGCACTTGACCACGGGTCGGCTTATCGCCATAGACCAGGACGAGACGGCAATAGCGGCGGCGACAAAGAGACTTGAGCCCTTTTCAGACAGAGTGACCATGGTTCGCAGTAACTTCTCAAAGATCGAGGAAGTCTGCCGCGAGCTTGGAATAGATAAGATCGACGGTGTTCTGATGGATCTGGGGGTTTCATCCTACCAGCTTGACACACCGGAGCGCGGCTTCTCCTATAACGCCGACGCCCCGCTTGATATGAGAATGGACAACCGTAATCCCCTGACGGCCCGCGCTGTTGTGAACGAGTACAGTGAGGCGGAGCTGAGAAGAGTTATCTTCGATTTCGGCGAGGAGAAATTCGGCGGCAAGATCGCATCTAACATAGTAAAGGCAAGGGCAGAGAAGCCCATTGAGACCACAGGCGAGCTTGTGGAGATAATTAAGAATTCAATTCCCGCCGCGGCGAGGCGAGACGGCCCTCACCCGGCAAAAAGAACCTTCCAGGCACTTCGCATTGAGGTGAACTCCGAGCTCGGCGTTATCACGCCCGCCATTGAGGGCGCGGTAAGGCTTATGCGAGAGGGGGGAAGGATAGCCATAATTACCTTCCATTCCTTGGAGGACAGGCTTGTGAAGCAGGCGTATGCGAAGCAGGCGCAGGGCTGCACCTGCCCCAGAGAATTTCCCGTTTGCGTTTGCAAAAACAAACCGAAGCTCAAGATCATCACGAGAAAGCCCGTTTTGCCGAGTGATGAGGAGCTTGAGGAAAATCCCCGCTCACGAAGCGCAAAGCTTCGCGTGGCGGAAAAGATCTGAAATTGACCCACTGATATAAAATATATGCGGAGACCTTACGTCCGCGGAGAGGAAGTATTTTGTTATGAACGCAACCAACAGCTGTACTGCTACATTCAATAACATCATCCTTAAATATGAGGGCAGAGGCTTCTCGAAGAATACTCCCGCGGCAAAGCAGCAGAAGGCGTTCGTCAGAGGAACACTTGAGGAGTTTGACCGCTACTATACCAGCCGTCCCGGCTATGCGGGCTACACGCCGCTCTCCGCGAGAGCACAGGCGAGCAAGCCTCACGCGCAGACGAGAACGGCTGCCGTGCGTTCCAACACAGCGGCAAGCTCCTCTTGTAATTATAACCACCGCGCTCGTCCCGCGCAGATGAGCACCGTCGAGCAGAAGCGTCCTGCGGCAAAGGCCGCAACACGCCCCGAGAGATCGGAGGCGAAGCTCCCGTCCCGCGCAAAGAATGAGCCGAGCAAGGTGAGACGTGCGGTTGAGAAAATTGCGGACGTTTCGATCGGCGCAACAAGACGCAACTTCAGAAGACTTCCCGCGGCAACGCTCGTTACCATCGTTGCTTGCATGATGTCTCTTATTCTTCTCGTGGGAAGTACGGTTATGACCGGTGATATCACAAACGAATATTCCGAGCTCAAGAGTCAGGTAAATGCGCTTGCAAGCGAGGAGAGCAAGCTGGCGACAGAGCTTGATATCAAGAACGATCTCAGACTTATCGAGGATATCGCCATTAACAAGCTGGGAATGGTCAGCCGCGACCTCGTTGTGAGAAATTACGTAAAGCTTGATGAAGAGGACATGATAGAGAGCTTCAGCGAGCCTGAGAAGAACGTGGGGCTTTCCACTCTGCTCAGCGCGATTGCAGGCAAGTGATATCAGTCATAAAACAAGATCAAAACAAATATTATGAATATGGGCTGCGATGGCAGTGACGGCCGGGAGGTCGTGACAAACGGCGAGATTTGAGGATTTTTGTTGATGGATATGATAAAAATCGGTCTTGCCGTTTGATTTTTAATTTTTTTCGGAAAGGGGAGGTTAAATAAGTGAAAAACAAGCTGAAATCCGTTTTCACGGGCTCGCTTTGGCGCTCGGGATTTCTACTTATATTATTTATTGCGGCGCTTGCATACCTTGCGCTTCGAATTTTTATCCTCCAGACCGAAAACTACGACGAATACCGAAAGGCTGTTATGGAGCAGCTGACAACAAAGACCGAGATAGCGGCAGGCAGAGGCAATATCTACGATCGAAACGGCGTTATGCTTGCAACGGACACAACGGTATACCGAGTTTTTATTTCTCCCAAGGACATCTCCGAGTGTGAGACGGAAAACGCCGCGCATATTATCGCCCAAGGACTTTCCACTCTGCTTGAGGGTGTTGAGTATGAAAAGGTTATCGAGAAGGCGGCGCTGACGCACCGACTTGACGAGACCATAAAAAAGGAAGTCGAAAAGGAGGACGCGGACAGAGTTCGCGCGTTTATTGAGGAGAATGGCTTTGAAGACGAGATACATCTTCAGGCGACCTCCAAGCGTTACTATTGCTATGATGGTCTGGCGGCATCGGTTCTCGGCTTTACGGGCGATCAGAATATCGGACGCTACGGTCTTGAGGTGCAGTATGACGACGTTTTGTCCGGCACCAACGGCTTCTACGTGACGGCGCGTGATTCTCACGGCATAGAGATTCCAACCGAATACGAGGTCTACGTTGAGGCGCAGGACGGATACAATCTGGTCACAACCATCGACCGCTATATTCAGAGTGCGCTGGAGACTCAGCTCAAGGCGACCTATGAGGACAACGGCGCAGGGGAGCGCGTTTGCGGCATCGTAATGGACGTGAACAACGGCGAGATTCTGGCGATGGCGACCTATCCTTCGTTTAATTGTAATGAGCCGAACGTGCTCGATCAGTTCTACCTTGACCGCATTGCCGCATCGGGCTATGCCGAGGGTACGGACGAGTACAACGATTACAGATATGCTCAGCTTCTTAATTCCTGGACGAACAAGACCATAACCGATACGTATATGCCCGGCTCCACCTTCAAGATATTGACAACGGCAATGTGCCTTGAGGAAAAGGTGGTCTCGCTCAGTGAGAGCTTCTTCTGCCGCGGCAGCTATCTTGTTCCCGGCTACAGCAAGCCTATCCACTGTCACAAAACTATCGGACTTTGCTCGTTAAGCTTGTCAAGAGCTCTTCAGCTATCCTTCAACCCCGTTATGTTGGAAATAGCTCT
>CAZISP010000065.1:0-6231 GCA_964541955.1 uncultured Lachnospiraceae bacterium | reverse complement strand
CCGTTTGCGGCTGTATGGTAGTGCAGGAGCACAGGGCATAGGATATAAAATTCAGATATCCTTACGTTGATTTTATATTCGGCACCTCAAGCCTTCACCGCTTCCCCAAGCTGCTCTATGATAAGACCACAAAAGGCAAACGTCTTTACTGCCCTCAGGAGACCGAATTTTGCGTTGCCGAGGGACTTCGCATAAACCGCGAAAGTGACTACCGCGCGTGGGTCAGCATCATGTACGGCTGCAACAATTTCTGCTCTTACTGCATCGTGCCTTACGTGCGAGGCCGCGAGCGCAGTCGGGAAATGGGCGAAATTATCGCCGAGGTGCGCGATTTGGCGCGGCGCGGGTATAAGGACATAACGCTTCTCGGGCAGAACGTAAATTCATATGCCAAGGACAGCGATTTTGACTATGATTTCGCCGATCTCATGCGTGAGCTTTCAAAGATCGAGGGAGATTTTCTTCTGCGATTTATGACCAGCCATCCGAAAGACGCGTCGAAGAAGCTTATTGACGTAATGGCTGAAAATCCCAAGATAGCCCGCCATTTCCACCTGCCCCTGCAGTCGGGAAGCGACAGGATACTTGAAAAGATGAACCGCCGATATGATACGGCGAAATATCTTGAGACTGTCAACTATCTTCGCTCAAAAATTCCCCATATCACCATAACCACCGATATAATCGTGGGCTTTCCGGGCGAGACCGAGGAGGATTTTGAGGGGACTCTTGACATGCTCCGCCGCGTGAGGTTCGACATGATATATTCCTTCATCTATTCTCCCCGAAAGGGAACGCCTGCGGCGGAGATGGAATGTCAGGTGCCAAGCGACGTGCAGAGCGAGCGTTTTAACCGTTTGCTTGCTGTGCAAAACGAAATCGCACTTGAACTCAATCAAACGGAAGTGGGAAAAACTCTCAGAGTTTTGTGCGACGGGATAAGCAAAAATAATGAAAAGGTATACAGCGGCAGGACCGAGGGAAACAAAATAGTTTTCTTTGACGGCGCGCCGACCGATACGGGAAAATATCTCGATATCAAAATAGAAAGAGCCGAGGCGTTTGCGCTTTACGGCGAGAAGATTTAACTTAAAGGAGAACAACGATGGAAAACAGAATTATGGAGCTTGCCGCAGAGCTTGGACGGGCGATCAAAGAGGACGAGCGTGTAAAGACACTCAACGAGGCAAAAAAGGCGTACGATGAGGACAAGGACCTTATGCGTTATGTTATCGAATACAACGTTCAGCAGAAGGCTATGTCAAACGAGTTCGAAAAGGGCGACGATAGGGATGAGGTGATACTCAAGCAGATTCAGAACAGGACAGACGAGCTTTACACCCTCATCACAGAGAACGAGGCGTTCGTTGCCATGAACGCCGCGCAGGAGGCTGTGAACGCATTTATGAACGAGGTGAACGGCGTTATCACCTTCAACATCACGGGCGAGCTGCCCTGCACACACGATTGCAGTACCTGCCATTCCGACTGCGCGTCAAAGCAACAGTAATACAGCAACCTTTCAAATCTAAGACAAGGGGTATATGCCATGACTCCGATGATGGAGCAATATTTTCAGATAAAGAACGAATATAAGGATTTCCTGCTGTTTTACCGCGTGGGAGATTTTTACGAGATGTTCTTCGACGACGCAAAGGCGGCGTCGGCGGCCATCGACCTGACTTTGACGGGCAAGGACTGGGGTGAGCCGGAGCGCGCGCCCATGTGCGGCGTTCCTTTTCACGCGGCAGATACGTATATAGCAAAGCTTATCGCCAAGGGCTTTAAGGTTGCCATTTGCGATCAGGTGGAAGACCCTGCCACGGCAAAGGGTATTGTGCGCCGTGAGGTTATCCGTGTTGTTACCCCGGGAACGTTGCTTGAATCCAGCATGCTGTCCGAGGGTGACAACAACTACCTTTGCTCTGTCTACGTGGGTGAGTTTGAGTGCGGTGTCAGCTTTGCGGACGTTTCAACGGGCGCGGTCTCAGCCACCACCCTTGACGGCGAGGACATGATAAAGAAGCTTACAAACGAGCTTGGAACCTACTCGCCAAGCGAGATAATCGTGAATATTCCGCTCTCCGCTGAGCCCGAGCTTGCACAGTTTATTGCGGCAAGGCTGGCGACGTCCGTGTCGGACAACCACCCCGATTGGTTTGAATACAAAAATTCCCGAGCACTTCTTGAAGTGCAATTCGGTGAAACACTGCGCGAGGACGTGCTCACAAAAAATGCGGTCGTTTCCTCTGTGGGCGGGCTTTTAACCTACGTCAACAACACCCAGAAGGGTGATATTTCCTATATCAAGGAGCTGAGAATCTACAGCGAGGGGCAGTATCTTGAAATGGATACCAACACCCGCCGAAACCTTGAGATAACCGAGACCATGCGCTCAAAGGAAAAGAAGGGGTCTCTGCTTTGGGTGCTTGACAAAACGAAAACCGCGGCGGGCGCAAGAATGCTCCGCTATTGGGTTGAGCATCCGCTTCTGCGCGTCGGCAGTATTGCCGAGCGCCAGGGCGCCGTCCGCGAGCTTTACGACAACTTCATTCTTCGCGAGGAGCTGAGCGAGCTGCTTTCGGGCGTTCTCGACCTTGAAAGACTTATATCGAGAATCGTTTACGGCTCGGCCACGGCAAAGGACCTGAGAGCCGTGGCGAACACCGCCAAAGTTATTCCCGAAATAAAAGGACAGCTGTGCTCTTGCGAGAGCCGTGAGCTTCATAAAATTTACACCGAGCTGGACGAGCTTGAGGATATCTGTAATCTTATCAACGCATCTATCGTTGATGACCCGCCGTTTACGGTCCGTGACGGCGGCATGATAGCCTCGGGCTATAACTCTGACGTTGACTACCTGCGCTCTGTCCGCGACGACGGCAAGGGCTGGATAGAAAAGATAGAGGCAGACGAGAGGGAAGCCACGGGAATAAAGAACCTTAAGGTTCGCTACAACAAGGTGTTCGGATACTATATCGAGGTGTCCCGGTCCTTCCTTTCAATGGTTCCCGACAGATACATAAGAAAGCAGACCCTGGTCAACTGCGAAAGATACATCACACAGGACCTCAAAGACAAGGAAGCCACAATTCTGGGAGCGGCTGATAAGCTCTGCTCACTTGAATACGAGCTTTTCCAGCAGGTGAGAACGGCGGTTGCGGCGTGCAGCACCCGCATACAGGAAACGGCGGCGCTTCTTGCAAGGCTTGACGTTTACTGCTCTCTTGCGACTGTTGCCGCAAAAAATAAATACGTTTGCCCCGAGGTAACAAACGGCAGCCGAATCTTCATCAAGGACGGACGCCACCCCGTGGTTGAGCAGTTCACAAAGGACACGTATTTTGTGCCAAACGACGTTGATATCGACTCTGCTTCCGACCGACTTATGCTTATAACGGGCCCCAATATGGCAGGTAAATCCACCTATATGAGACAGGTGGCGCTGATCAGTGTCATGGCGCAGATAGGCTCGTTTGTTCCCGCGTCCGATGCGGAAATAGGCATCGTTGACAAGGTGTTCACCCGCGTTGGCGCGTCGGACGACCTGGCATCGGGACAGTCTACATTTATGCTTGAGATGAACGAGGTTGCGTATATTTTGAAGAACGCAACGAAGAAGTCTCTTATCGTTTACGATGAAATAGGCAGAGGTACAAGCACCTTTGACGGCATGAGCATTGCCCGTGCCATTGCGGAATTTACCAACAGCGCAAAAATAGGCGCGAAAACCCTCTTTGCCACCCACTATCACGAGCTAACCACTCTTGAGGACGAGTTTGACGGCATCGTGAACTACAATATCGCCGCCAAAAAGCGTGGCGACAACATCACGTTCCTGCGTAAAATAGTCCGCGGCTCTACCGACGACAGCTACGGTATCGAGGTGGCAAAGCTTGCGGGCGTGCCCGGTGAGGTGGTAAAGAGAGCAAAGCAGATCCTTGCCACAATCGAGAGCGGTTCTTCTATCGTGACGTCGGGCTCCCGACACCATGAAGAGCCTGAGGACGACGGCATCATCAGCATTGACGACACTTTGCGCGCACAGGCGATGGAAGAATTGAAAAATATCGACCTCAACATGATTTCCCCCTATGAAGCCATGCAGCTTCTCTACGAGATTCAAAAGAAACTAAAGTAAGAAAGAAAGGAAGCCCGGTGGGCAGATAACATGGGAAAAATAAACGTTCTCAGCTTCGCTGTGGCTAACCTTATAGCCGCAGGCGAGGTGGTTGACAGACCCGCATCCGTAATCAAGGAGCTCCTTGAAAATGCCATTGACGCAGGTGCGGACAGAATAACCGTCGAGATACAGAACGGCGGCATCTCTTATATGCGAGTGACGGACAACGGCTGCGGCATCTCCAAAGAGGATCTGCCCGTTGCGCTCCGTCGCCACGCAACAAGCAAGATAAAGGATGCAGAGGACCTTGAGGCAATTATTTCATTGGGCTTCAGGGGCGAGGCTCTGGCGGCAATATCCTCGGTTGCGAACGTGAGGATCGTTTCAAAGACCAAGGACAGTGACGTGGGCGCGGTGCTTGAATCCCACGGCGGCGTTGTTGTGGGAGTTACCGAGCGCGCCTGCTCGGACGGCACCAGCGTTATCGTTGAGGACCTTTTCTACAACGTGCCCGCCCGCCGCAAATTCTTAAAAAAGAACGTGACCGAGGGCATGGCGGTTGTGACCACCGTTGAACGCGTGTCATTGTCTCACCCCGAGATATCCTTCAGACTTATCTCGGACGGCAACATCAAGCTGGAAACGGCAGGCGACGGCAAGCTTCACTCGGCGATATATTCGGTTTTTGGTAAGGACTTCGCATCCCGACTGATTCCCGTGCAGGGAAGCTCCGAGGGAATCACCGTCACAGGCTATATCGGTCGCTCGGATAACGTCAAATCCAATCGAAATTATCAGAATTTCTTCATTAACGGCAGATACGTAAAGAGCAAGACGGCAATGGCGGCAATCGAACAGGCGTTCTCCTCCTATATACCGCCCGAAAAGTTCCCCTGCTGTGTGATTTTCATCAAAATAGATCCAAGATGCGTTGACGTGAACGTTCACCCCTCAAAGCTGGAGGTCAAATTCTCAAACGAGAAGGCCATATTTGAGGCTATTTACTACGCTGTTCGCAACGGACTTGAGCAGAACACAACCCGACCCGAGGTACGCCTTGAAAACGGCAGAATTTCGGCGCAGGACTACCGAAACCTTGCCGGCGCACAGGCGAAAACAAGGCCAAGCGCCGTAAATGCCTTTGCGCCCATTCCCGACAGAGGTATAAAGCCCGAGCAGATGAAAATATCAACGCCGACAGCCTCAAATCCGAGACCTTCCGCAGCCCCCGCGTGGAGCGCACCGCAGACAAGTGCCGTGGTGAGACCCGCCGCGCCTGCCGTTTCGGATATTCCGAAGCCCCGGGTGACGCCACCCGCTGCACAGACGGCACCTAAGACCGAATCCCCATCCGAGAAATTCTCGTTCGGCTCACCGAAGCTGGATTTTACCCCCAAATCTGTAGAAATCACTTCCGATGCAGAGCCAAAGCCCATTGACAGCATAAAAGCGGAAAAAAGCGCGCCAAGCCCTATTCCCGAAAGGGAAGCGGAGCCCGCGCGTGAAATTCCGCCGTACAAAATCGTCGGCGAGGCATTTAATTCGTACGTTTTCATAGATTTGGGCGAGAAGATGCTTGTAGTTGACAAGCATGCCGCTCACGAGCGGATAATTTTCGAGCATTTTAAGAAAATAATGGAAAAGGGCGAGCAGGCGTCGCAAATGCTCATGCTTCCCGTGCGCATAAATTTCAGCCGCGAGGAGATTGCGGCACTTGAGGAATACCGCGCCGAAATTGAGCAGGCGGGATTTACCTTTGACACGGAGGAACAAGCGGTGAACGTGCAGTCCTTCCCCGTAGGTATCGAGGCGTCGGCAATCGTTGACATTTTCGGCGAATTTGCGTCGGGGCTTGCCACAGACAGCACAAACGTGAATATAACCCGCCAATTCGCCTTTGAAAAGGCACTCTACCAGGCGTCCTGCAAGGCGGCGATAAAGGCGGGAAGACAGTACCCCGAGGAGCACATCAAGTGGCTTTGCCAAAAGCTTATGGAGCTTCCCGATATCACCTTCTGTCCACACGGACGGCCCGTTGCTATTGAAATGACAAAGAATATGCTTGACCACCAATTTGAAAGACTTTAATTCGAAAGGAAACCCTGCCT
>CAZISP010000064.1:0-6237 GCA_964541955.1 uncultured Lachnospiraceae bacterium | reverse complement strand
GATAATACAGATACGTCGTGTATCAAAAAAATCAAGACTAACGAGAAGCAAAAATGCATTATATTTTCTCATGAAACAGCACCGCTTCTTAACGGAATATCAGAGCGAACACCCTTTGAACATACGGTTACCATACCAACAGCGAAGACTTTATCGCCATCTATGAGTAATGCAAAGGCAATGAGCCTTAAAGCTAAAATAAGAAATATGGCAAAATCAAAAAATATCCCCGCACAAGTTATGCTGCAGAGCTATATGCTTGAAAGATTCCTTAACAGACTGTCTGTATCAGAATATTTTGATGATACACACAGTCTGTTAAGGACCTTTTTGTTTGTGCGAAAAAATATAAAAAGGCTTAAATATAAAGAATATTGACAATAAGGGATTTTGGGTATATTATATACATGAGGAACTCAATATGACAAATGTTTTGAGCACTCAGACGGCTTTGGCCGTCTATCACAAAAGAAAGGATGTTTTACCCATGAAGAAGATTATTTGTAAGGTTGAGTACGACACAGAGACAGCTGAAGTTGTAGCAAGCTACACAAGCGGTGAATTTGGTGATGCAACAGGTTATGAAGAAATCCTTTATGTAACACCCGGCGGAAAGTATTTCCTTTACGCAAACGGCGGTGAAGAGTCTATCCACCCTGTTGAGAGCATTACAAGAATGTCTGCAGCTAAGGCTGACGAATGGAAAGCAAGTCACTGATTTTACTATAATTACACAAAAAAGGCTTTGGATATCCAAAGCCTTTTTTGTGTGTCGGAAATTATTAACCCAAAATTCTTCCGTCGGTTGAAATTGTGACAACCTGCCAGGGAATAAATTTGCCGCTTTGCTGCAGAGCCAGCTTTACGGCGTTTTCTATTCCGCCGCAGCAAGGAACCTCCATGCGGACAACTGTAACGCTTTTTATATTGTTGTTGGCAATTATCGCAGTAAGCTTGTCGGCATAGTTTACGTCATCAAGCTTGGGACAGCCCACAACAGTGATGCGGTTGCGGATAAAGTCCTGATGAAAATTTGCATAGGCATAAGCTGTGCAGTCAGCCGCCACCAACAGATTGGCGTTGTCAAAATAAGGGGCATTTACGGGCACGAGCTTAATTTGCACGGGCCACTGTGAAAGCATGCTCGCGGAAGGCGTATTTACATGCGACAATTCACCGCGCTTGATTGCCTTTGCGGCAGTGCCGGGACAGCCGCAGGGAAGAGGCTGTGCCTTTTTTTCTTTTGCGGCAAGAACCGCCGCCATGTTATATTCGGGTGCTTCTCTTTCTTCAAATGTGATTGCGTTTGTGGGGCATGCGGGCAAGCAGTCGCCCAAGCCGTCGCAATAATCCTCGCGGGTGAGGCGGGCTTTCCCTTGTATCATTTCAATAGCGCCCTCGTGACAGGCGGCAGCGCATGCTCCGCAGCCGTTGCATTTTTCTTGGTCTATTTTTATAATTTTGCGTATCATATTTTCGCTCCTCTCTTGACTTTGTGCTCTTATTATAGTACAATAAAAGAAACAAATCGGTTGTTTTTACAACAGAGAGGGCTTTTATGGAGAAATATATTCCTATTCTCAAAAAAACGAAGCTGTTCGCGGGCATATCCGAGGAAGAGATCGCCTCAATGCTGTCCTGCCTTGACGCAAGGCTCCGCACCTACAAAAAGGGAGAGTACGTTCTGCGCCAGGGCGAGCATCTGAGCCATATTACCGTGCTGGTGGAGGGCGACCTTCACGTTCAGAACGACGATTATTGGGGTAACCGCACCATCGTCAACCGAATAGGAGTGGGCGAGATGTTCGGCGAGGCGTATATCGCCCCCGAAAGCGGCGCGATTTTGAACGACGTGGTGGCAATAAAGGACAGCACGGTCATGTTTTTTGACGTAAGAAGGATAATGACCGTCTGCTCCGCGGCTTGCCGCTTCCATTCAATGGTGGTGCAGAATCTGTTCTTTGCAATATCGGAAAAGAACAGAAATCTCGTGCAGAAGCTGGGGCATATATCAAAGCGCTCCACACGGGAAAAGCTGATATCGTATCTTTCGCAGGAAGCGAAAAGACAGAACAGCTCCACCTTTATCATTCCGTTCAACCGCCAGCAGCTGGCTGATTTTCTGTCGGTGGACAGAAGCGCCATGTCAAACGAGCTTTGCAAGATGCGCGAAGAGGGCCTCTTGGAATTCGATAAAAGCGCGTTCAAGCTGTTACAGTAATAAAAAACCTTGCGACAGAGCGCAAGGTTTTTTATTATTTCTCGATCCTGAATATTACGCCGTCGCAGGCGGGAATCGCGTCAAGACTTCCGTAGAGGATCTCTTTCAACCTCCAACCATGCCTTATTTTAACTTCGGGCTTTATATCCTTGTCCGAGTAGTTTAGAACGGAAACGATGCACGTATTCTCGCCTTCCGGGTTTATTGTCACACATAGATTTTTGTCCTCGAGTGAAACGGGCTTTGAGGCGATAAGGTCTTTTCCGACCGTGCGGTAGATTTCGTAATAAGGCTGACGGTTGAAGCCGTCGGGCTCGTTAAAGGCAAGAGTTTCGGGTGCGAAATTCACGAAATAGACAAAGCCTTCGCCCACCCTGTTTTTCAGCAGAACGGGGTTGCCTTCCTCGTTTGCGGCAAGAACCTGAGCGGTAGTGGGGGTGAGGAATATCTCGGTACCGCCGTAGGAAAACTCTGTCTCCCCAAGACGGGCAGTATGCTTTGTGCCTGCCATGATGCCCCGTGAGACGGCACCGACGGTCTCGGGAAAGTCCGAAATGTCTCCGCGCTCGTACGATATGCAAAGCGTCGCGCCCTTTCTTACTCTGTCCATGAGCGTGTCCCAGGTCTTTTTGTAGGATATCTTCCAGCCCGCAACGGACGGAACAAAATACAGATCCGATTGGGGAATATCGCCGCATTCGCTTGAGGCGACCTCAAGATCGAGCCCCGCTTGCTTTGCAAGGATGAGGGATGCGATCGCCGTTTTCTGTTTATCGGGCACTCTGGTGAGAACGCACACCCCGTCCGTTTTTCTCCGGGGGAACGGATCGGGCAGGTCTTCTATGAGCTTTGACATTTTCCTCATGACAAGAGCAACGGGCTTTGGCTGTCTGTTGCCGTCGAAAAGACCCAGCTGACGCTCCATCATGCTCCAGCTGTATGGCGGAAAATTCAAGTGCTCCTGTTCCCACGCGCACCACCACATGTATCCGCACAGGTTGTGCACTAGCGCGGAAAGGACTTGTATTCTCATGAACTGTGCTGACATCTCCCTGCTTCCTACGGTTTGTGAAAAAGTTCCGCTTTCCTGGATATACGCGGGCCTTTTTGATACGCCCGAATAGTAAAGGCTCTGAGCCGTTGGCAGGTAGGTCATTCTCAGGCGGTTGTAAGGCTCCATGTTACCGCCCACGGTAGGTGAGGGATAGGGGTGAGTGGTGAGCATATCGGTGATCTCACCTTGATCCTCTATCTGCCACGCGCCCTCACGCAGACTGTGCATTCCGCTTGATATGGGGCGGGTATGGTCGACGGCGAAAATTGAATCTCTCACAAATGCCGTCCACGCATAGGCGTCAAAAGGGGTTTCTATCTTGCCCAGGCTGTTGCATTCGTTGCCAAGGTCCCACATGACGATGGCGGGCTCGTTTTTCAGCTCACCCACAAAGCGGCGAATGAATCTTCTTGTCCACATGAGCGCTTCGGGGTCTGTGATAGGGTTCTTTCCCGAGACTACGGGGGGAACGAACAGTCGCCCGCTCATCCAGCCCGTGACCACAGAGACCGCAAGCTTTATGCCGTTCTCCTCGGCCGCACGGCAGAAATCGCGGAAATCACCGATGCGATCCATGTCCACGCCGTCGCCGTACACGGGCTCGCCCGTGTTTGCATTCAGATATTCCCCGAACTCTCCGCGCACCGCATATGCCTTTTCAACAGGCTGAAAATCCCTCCAATTGGGAAAGACACGCAGGTAGCGCACACCGTATTCCGAGAGCTGCTTCATTTCGGCGCGTATCCTGTCACCGTCATAGTGACGCCACATTTCACTTCCGTAGTCCGCGCCCCAATAATTGGCGCCCAGCATGAATTTCATGTTTTCTTCTCCTTTGTTGACAAAGCGTTATTTAAGTGATATAATATCACCGATAATTTACGATTTCAACTCTGTATAGAAGATTTTTGTTTCAAATATTTACTTTTTGGTGAAGAAGATGAAGGATTATATTTATTATGAGGCGATAAAGGACACCTCCGACAGCATTTTCGCCCGGCAACAGAAGGAATGCAGATGCACTCTGCATTTTCATCGCGCCTTTGAGGTGGCATATATTCTCAGCGGTGCCTCAAATTATATAATTGAGGATAACGGCTTCGTTGCAGAGGAGGGAGATATAGTTTTTTGTCATTCCTACTACCGCCACCGAAGCCTTGACACACAGCCGAACGTGAAATACGTTATTGCGGTGCCCGATAATCTAACCCGCGATATTTCGTTCTTTTTTGAGAAGAGTACTCTGCAGCCATGCCTTTCCGACAAGGAATTCAATCGCTCTTTGCTGCCGTATTTTGAAAATCTCGTAAAGGACGGGGAAAATATGTCGAGAATGCTCATGAAGGGTTATGCGAATGTGATATTCGGTAGTCTATCACAGCATTACAGCCTATCGCCCACCATGCAAAGGCACAAGAGCGTCTCTCACGTAGCGGACATATTGGATTATATTGATGCTCACTGTTCGGAATCCATCTCGCTTGAGAGCATAGCCTCTGCTTTTGGATATAATAAGGCATATTTTTCAAGACTGTTCAACCGTTATATAGGAATGTCGCTGAGTAGCTATATCAATATGACCAGATACAGCAAATTCAGAAAAATGCGTAAGGAAAATCCCGAGGCGAACGTTACCGAAATGGCATATGAGTGCGGTTTTTCCTCAATGACCACTTTTTATCGGGTACATGCCCTGTATGCAAAGCACTTTTTCTGAAATAAAAAAACCTTGCGACAGAGCGCAAGGTTTTTTGATGTCGTTTCGTGAATAGCTTTTGCCAAAGCTTTTACGATTTTGTGTAAATAACCAAATTTTGACTTTGAAGTTCTGTAAAATTGTGCAAGTGGGAGCATCTATTTTTTGTGGTCTGCCTATTGACAAGACACAAGATGTTGTGTATAATTAAGATGTACCGTTTGCATGACTGACGGGAAAGCGGATATTACCGCAGGGGAGTGCAAATGATTTAGCCGACCGTCTGGGCAAATTGGTTCACACCGATTTGCCCGTTTGTTTTTATATGGAGGATTTTATGGAACACAAGAATTGGAATGGATTTCAGGGTCAAACATGGCGCGATGAGATAAACGTGCGTGATTTTATTCAGACAAATTATAAGGAATATAAGGGCGACAGCTCCTTTTTGGCGGGTGCCACCGAGCGTACTGCGGCAATGATGGAGAAGGTACAGCACCTTTTCAAGCTTGAGAGACAGATGGGCGGTGTTCTTGACATCGACACGGCGACGGTCTCATCGCTGACCAGCTATTCCCCCGGATACGTGGATAAGGATAATGAAATAATCGTGGGACTTCAGACCAACCGTCCCCTAAAGCGCGGTATCAACCCCTTCGGCGGCATGAGAATGGTCCGCCAGGCCTGCGAGGCTTACGGATATAAGCTGTCCAGCCAGATCGAGGAGGAGTTCAGATACAGAACCACCCACAACGACGGTGTTTTCAGAGCCTATACCGACGAGATGCGCCTTGCCCGCCGCTGTCACGTGATCACGGGTCTTCCCGACGCTTACGGACGCGGAAGAATCATCGGCGACTATCGCCGCGTTGCGCTTTACGGCGTGGACAGGCTGATAGAGGAAAAGAAAAAGGACAAAAAGGCACTGGAGTCGCAGGTTTTCAAGACCGAGAACATTCGTCTTGACGAGGAGCTTTTCCGTCAGATCGACTTTCTCGGCCGTCTCAAGGAAATGGCGCAGATGTACGGCTTCGATATCAGTCAGCCCGCCGCTAACGCAAGAGAAGCCGTTCAGTGGACTTATTTTGGATATCTTGCGGCAATCAAGGAGCAGAACGGCGCCGCAATGTCGCTGGGGCGCGTGAGCACCTTCTTTGACATTTATTTTGAGCGCGATATAGAAAACGGCACCCTCACCGAGGAGGGCGCGCAGGAGATAATGGACGATTTCGTTATGAAGCTCCGCCTGGCGCGCCACCTGAGAAC
>CAZISP010000063.1:0-6279 GCA_964541955.1 uncultured Lachnospiraceae bacterium | reverse complement strand
CGTTGCAAACATCAAGGAATTCTACGCGCAGGTTGGCGAAAGAGTTCCCGCTGAGCTCTACGACGAGCTTGCAACCCTCGAGGCAAACCTCACAAAGTAATAAAAACTCAAAAATGCACGCAGTTCTTCTGCGTGCATTTTTCTTTTTTCCCCTCTTTAACACCGCAACCGTTTTTTGCACTAAAACTATTGATTTTTAGACGGGAATGTGATATAATTACTTAGATATAGATAGAAAGAGGTGAGAATCCGGTGGTGACAGACAAAAAAAGGATATTTGCCATCGTTGGTCCCACCGCAAGCGGTAAAACCGCCCTTTCAATCGAAATTGCAAAAAGACTGGACTGCGAGATAGTCTCCTGTGATTCAATGCAAATTTACAAAGGCATGGATATCGGCACGGCAAAGCCCACAAGTGAGGAAATGCAGGGCATTCCCCACCACATGCTTGACGTCGTTGACCCCAACGTTCCCTTCAGCTCAGAGGACTATTCACTGCTGGCCGAAAAATGTATCGACGACATAACATCCCGAGGCAAAACGCCTCTGTTTTGCGGTGGAACGGGGCTTTATCTTGACAGCGTTATCCGCGGCGTGCGCGACGACGGCGCAAACGAAGATCCTCAATTCCGTCTTGAAACGGAACAGCTTGCTACAGAGCGCGGAAACGGCTACGTTCACGCAATGCTGGCAGAGATTGACCCCGAGTCGGCTCAGACGATTCACGAAAACAACCTAAAAAGAGTGATTCGCGCCCTCGAAGTTCACCACATGACAGGCAAAACAAAGACGGAGCTTGACCGACTTTCAAAAGCGGCGGAACCCAGGTACGAAGCCAAAGTCATCTATCTCAATTTTAATTCCCGCGAGCTTCTTTACGACAGGATAAACCGCAGAGTTGACATCATGCTTGACGGAGGGCTTGAAAACGAGGTACGCGATCTTGTCGATAAAGGCTGTTTAAGTCTCGACACGACGGCAGGACAAGCTATCGGATACAAGGAAATGCTGAAATATCTCGACGGGCACATTACCCTGTCCGAAGCGGCAGAGGAGATCAAACAAAATTCGAGAAGATACGCCAAGCGTCAAATCACCTGGTTTGGCGCGCGAAAAAATTATATAAAGCTTAACGTCGACAGCGAGGGCGGTGTAAGAGACCTGTCCTCTCTTGCGGACGAGGCTATCAATTATTTAAGTTAAAGGGGGGATTCGATGGACACGGCTTATCTGAAAAAGGTTGCCATAACGCTCGTGTTTGTCATTATCTCCGCATTCTTTATCTTTTACATAGGCTACCACCTCTACAACGGCTTCACAACCGACATATCAACGGTCATAGTCGAGAAAAACGTTTACAAATCTTCTGTTACGGCGGACGGATTCATTTTCAGAGACGAGACCTGTCTGACCTCCCGGTATTCGGGAACGGTAAACTATCTCGCCTCAGACGGTGAAAAGGTTGGAGCGGGAGCCGCCGTGGCGCAGGCATTTGCGGACAGCTCAGGATATTCTGCCGGAATTGAAATATCCGACCTGGACAAGACCATAACGCTGCTTGAAAATTGCCTTGCGGAAACCGGCACAGACGGTAACATAGCGGCAATAAATCAAAAAATTTCAAGCTCCTATTCCCTGATCCTTTCAAGACTTGCGGAGGGAAAGATCGATTTTGCTTTAAGCTCAACCGATGACTTTCTTTCGGGTCTGACAAAAAGAGACATAATAACCGGGGATGCCACCGAGCTTGAAAAAACCATACAGAGCCTAAAGGCGAGAAAGTCTTCCCTTTCGGGCAGTATTTCGGGCAAATATGAGACGGTTGTCTCGGAAAAAAGCGGATATTTCTTTGAGAGCACGGACGGCTTTGAAGAGCTATTCACTCCGGACAAGATCATGAACTCAACGGTAGACGAGCTGTTTGATCTGCTTGATCCTGCCGCATTGACAGCTGAAAACACGAACAACGCCGTCGGAAAGATAGTTTCCTCTTACCGATGGTACGTCGCCGTTCCGCTTCAAAGCAAATCCGAACATGATTTCATCGTCGGCAAAACCTACGATATCGTTGTGCCGAGCAATTTCAATATGACGCTGAAAATGAAGCTTGAGAAGATCGTATTAGAGAGAGCCTCCGAGCGATCGGTGCTTATATTCTCCTGCGGAGAAATGCCCGAGGGCTTCAATTACAAGCGGTCACAGGTCGTTACCATACAGACAGGAGAGACCGAAGGCTTCAGAATCCCAACGACGGCGCTTCGCGTCCTTGACGGCATCAAGGGGGTTTACACCCTGGACGGCAGTACCGTTAAGTTCAAAAGGATACACATCGTTCAAAGCGATGTTGACGGCTATTACGTGGCAGCCTGCGAGGATATCGAGAACGCTCCGGGCGCCGACGAATACGGTTATCTGAAGCTCCACGATTCAATCATCGTTTCGGGCAAGGACTTAAAACACGGAATGGTATTTTACTGATATGAATAAGCAAAAATTTGATTACATTGACAGAAATCTCTCGGAAATCAGAGAAAAGATAAAAAAAGTGTCGGACAGCTCGAAGTTCGGTATATCCCCTGTCATGGTGGCGGCGGTTAAATACGCAAGCGGCGAGGAGATAAAATACCTTACCGAAGAAGCGGGGGTCCGCGACATCGGAGAAAACCGCGTTCAGCAGCTTCTTGAGCACGTGGAATTTATCGACCGCGAAAAGGTTAATGTTCATTTCATCGGCTCGCTTCAAACGAATAAGGTAAAATACATTATCGACAAGGTTTGCCTGATTCACTCCGTTGATTCCGTAAAGCTTGCCGCTGAGATTGACCGTCAAGCAAAAAAACACGGAATCAAAATGGATGTTTTGGTGGAGATAAACATCGGAAGAGAGGAAAACAAGAGCGGTGTTCTGCCCGAGGACGCAAAGGCCTTTTGCCTCGAAATTGCCAAATTTGACTCGATAAATCTCCGCGGATTCATGACAATGGCACCGAAATGTGAAAATAAATCAAAATATTTTGAATATTTTGAAGAAACTTGCAAACTTGTTCTTGACATTTGGCGAATTTTAAGTCATAATAATAGTGAGATGATTTTATCTATGGGTATGAGTGAAAGCTTCGAGGAGGCAATCCTCTGCGGAGCTACCCACGTTCGTATAGGACGCTCGATTTTCAAAAATTAAAATTACATATAATCTTGGAGGATTAAAAAATGGGAATGCTTGATAAGTTCAGAAAGAACAACGCAAACAACTACAACGACGGTTACGACGATTACTATGCTCCCGAAGGTGAAGAAAACTACGACGATTACGCTGCTCCCGTAGAGGACGATATGCAGGCCGATCCCGCACAGGGATACAACCCCGCTCCCGCTTACGGATATCAGCCCGCTGCTCCCGCAGCCGCAGGCGTGTCTCTCAACGGTGCCGCAATCGAGCTGAAGGTCGTTAAGCCCACAGAGTTCAAGGACGGCACGTCTATCGCCGAGCATCTGCTTTGCAAGCGCACGGTGGTTCTCAACCTTGAAGAGGCTGATAAGGACACTCAGAGAAGACTCATTGATTTCCTCTTCGGTGTTGCTTACTCTATCGGCGGCGAGATCAAGAAGGTTGCTAATAACGCATACGTTATTACTCCTCAGAACGTAGCGATCTCCAATGATACGGCAAATACTGAAGCAGCGGTAAACAATGAGGCCGCTCCTGCTCCTCAAGCGGGCGGATATTACGGTTACTGATATTCCACTTAAACCTCGATTATTCGGAGTTCAAATAAAACGACAGCTGCAACGGTAACTCTTTGTTGCTGTCGTTTTTACTTTTTGGGTCACCAAAGAAAGGCAAAGGTCGGCTGATGGACGAGTTTGTATATGTTTTTACGAGCCTTGTGTACTATTTTCTTCAGGCTCTGCAATTTTGTATGCTTATTCGCGCCGTTCTCTCCTGGTTTCCCGTCAGCGACGACAACAAGTTTCTGATCTTCATAGAAGCAGTTACCGAGCCTGTCATATATCCTGTCAGGACGCTTCTTGAACGGTTTGACTTTGTCGCGGGCTTTCCGATTGACATTTCTTTTTTGCTGGCATATATCTTACTTACCGTGGTCTCTTCCCTTTTGGGCGGTGGAATAGTATGACGGATTATTCATATCTGTTCTCCCGTGCCGACGACCTGTTGGCGGCAAGCAACAAGGGCTACGTCACCGCTACTCCGTTTCTCGCGCCCGGTGAGCACAGAGTTCTGACCGAGAAGCTGGCACGAGAGGGCTGCATGACAAGGTTCTTTGATTTCGGCGGATATAACGGTGCCGAAAGAAAATGCGTTTTCTTTGTGCCCGACTTCTATGAGACACTCGTGGACCTCTCGAGCGGCAAGAGCGAGCTTATCACCTACTGCGCGGAGGACGTTTGCGAGAAAATCGCCGCGGTGAAAATAGCGGGAAGCGGCTACAAAAAGCTGACCCACAGAGATTATCTTGGTGCTATTCTCAACATGGGCATCGACCGGGATGCCCTTGGCGACATTTGTCCCTTGGACGATTTTTCCTGCGTGATATTTCTTCAAAGGTCTGTTTCCGATTTTCTTCTTTCGAATCTTGAGAAGATCGGAGCGGAAAAAGTTAAAATAACTCCGTTCAGCGATTTCGCGAATTTTTCCTATGAAAAAAAGACGGTTCCCCTGTCCGATACCGTAGCATCACCCCGTCTTGACAGCGTCGTATCGGCACTGACGAAGGAAAGCCGCGAAAAAGCGAAAAATCTTATTCTTTCCGAGTCGGTGAATCTGAATTACCTTCCCTGCGCAAAAACCGACATGAAGGTCGAAGCGGGAGATACCGTTTCGGTCAGAGGCTACGGAAAATTCACGGTGAAGGACATAAGTGACCAGACAAAAAAAGGCAGACTTTGGCTGAGAGCCGAAAAATACGTTTAACAGGAGGCAGTATGGCAATTTATTTTGACAGAAATTTCAATAAAGCGCTTCGGGGCTACAACACCGAAGAGGTTGATGCTGCCCTTGACGCCATCGTGATACATTGCGAGGAGCTTGAAGAGGCAAACCGCGAGTTCGCCGAAGCGAACAACAATTTAATTGACGAGAATTCATTTCTCAAAACCGAGCTGGAGCAGCTCAAATCCAAGCTTTCCGAAAATCTGGCAAAATTGCAGAAGGTTGAGGAAACCTATAACCTTTACCGTCAGAAATACGGTGAAGCCAAGGATATAATCGAGCGTGCGAAAAAAAGCTCCTTTGACATCGTTACCGAGGCGAACAACAATGCAAAGAATATAGTTCAGAATGCCGAAAGCCAAGCGGAAACGATTATATCCGAGGCAAAAGCGAGAGAAGAAGCCGAGACGGCTTTTGCAAAAGCCGAAAGAAAGGCTGTAATTTCCAAGCTTGACAAAGAAATTGAGGCAAAAAAGGCGATTTCATCCCAACTCGAAGAGGATTTTCTTGCTTTTAAGGCCTCCATAAGTGAAGATATTGCCGAAATTATGGCAAAGCTTGAGTTAAGAGACATAAAAGCGGCGCTGAAGCCTCAAAAAATCACACCCGAGCCTGTGGTAGAAGCTCCTGTTGTTGAATCTGAGCCCGAACCCGAACCTATCGCAGAGGAATCCGTGGTACCCGAGCCCGCGGCAGTCGATTTGTCCGAGCCCCCCGACATAGCGGATATCCCCATTATCCCTTTTGACGCAATCCAAGATGCGTATCTTGACCCTCCCCCCGCCGTTTCCTCGGCAATAAACGAGGTTCGGCGCCCCGACACAGAGTTTTCCAAGATAAAAAATACCCTTGAGGGTATCAATGATAAAGTAAAAAACAACAAATCTACACCACATATAAATTAAGGAGACTACGACCATGCCAAAGGACTATACAAGTACCTTAAACTTGCCTCAAACGAGCTTCTCCATGAGAGCAAATCTGCCCCAGAGAGAACCCGACACAATCAAATACTGGCAAGAAATCAAACTTTACGAAAAGATGCTTGAGCAGAATAAGGACAAAACTCCCTTTATTCTCCACGACGGCCCGCCCTTCTCGAACAACAACATTCATATGGGAACCGCCATGAACAAGATCTTAAAAGACTTCATCAACAAGTCGAAGCACATGATGGGGTACCACGTTCCCTATACCCCCGGTTGGGACAACCACGGTATGCCTATTGAGAGCGCTATCATTAAAAAGAACAAGCTCGACCGCAAGAAGATGTCTATTCCCGAATTCAGGACTGCTTGCCATGAGTTCGCTCAGCACTTTGTTGAGGT
>CAZISP010000062.1:0-6288 GCA_964541955.1 uncultured Lachnospiraceae bacterium | reverse complement strand
TAATACTATCGAGCATTTTTAATCACCCTTTCTTTTGGGCTGATTAGTTGAGGGAGACAAGGGTAGCGTCTGTTTCAACACTGTCGCCTGCTCTGCACTCAACGGATGCAACTACGCCGTCTTCGGGGGACTTGATCTCGTTCTCCATTTTCATAGCCTCCAAAATAAGAAGAACGTCGCCGCGCTTAACGGAGTCACCCACGTTTACGCAAGTCTTGAGAATCGTTCCCTGCATGGGAGCCTTAACAACGGTAGAGCCTGTTACGCCCTGCTTTGCGGGTGCGGCAGGAGCTGCCGCGGGTGCAGGAGCTGCAGCGGGTGCGGGAGCTGCCGCAGGAGCGGGAGCGGCTACGGGTGCTGCCACGGGTGCTGCGTGAGCGGCTGTTGCGCCTGCTTCCTCGATTGTAACCTGATAGAAATTACCGTTTACTGTAACGTTATATGTTTTCATCTTAAATACCTCTCTTTTAGAAATTAAGCTTGATTCCAGGGGCGAGCGCCGCCTGTGCGTCTGAAGGATACTACTCTGAATGTGCCTGCCTTGCCCTCTGCTTCACGCATGAGCGTGATTGCCGCCGTAATCGCCGCAACTATCTCCGCATCGGAGGAGGTGGGAACGACGGGAGCCGCCGCTGCTGTTGCGGGGGCTTTAGCGGTAGGGGCAGGTTCAGATTTTTTTTCGGGGGCTGCTGCCTCCTTTTCCTTTTTTGCGGATTTTCCACCGAAGACCATCTTAAATACTGCAAGAATCGCCCAGATAACCGCAAGCACCGCAAAAACGATAAGCATACCCACACCGGTATGTGAAAGTGCGTACAAGGTTCTTTCGCCAAAGGTGTTTCCGACAAAATGCTCTGCCTGGGTAGCCGCATCCGTTACGGCTGCTGAAAGTAACTGATTCATATTTTACCTCCTTCTCACAGGGGAAGAACTATGTGGCGTCTGTCGGGATAAAGCTCGGACTTGGATGCCAGCATAGAAAGCGCGGAGCAGATTCTTGCGCGAAGCTCGGATGCCTCAACGATATCGTCGATCTCGCCCTTCTCTGCCGCCTCTGCGGGAGAGGAGCAGATCTCAGTCCACTGCTTTTCAAGCTCTTCTCTTGATTCCTTTGTATCGGGACCGCTTATTCTGTCGTTCCAAACGAACGCAACCGCGCTCTTGGGAGGCAGAACGCTGATAGCACTGCGGTCAAGCGCAAGCGCGAGGTCCGCGCCAACAGACTTGGAGCCGAGAAGCGTATAAGCCTGACCGTATGCGCGACCGAGAACGACCGTCACCTTGGAATTCTCGGAGGAAGCGTAAGCCATTGCAAGTCTCGCCAGCTCGGAGGAATAAGGGGAATTCTCCGCCTGAGCAGATGCCTCAAGACCGCAAGAGTCAACGAGCGTGAGCACGGGAATACCGAAGCTGTCGCAGAAGGAAAGGAACTTGGAAGCCTTTCTTGCGGCACTTACGGTAAGTGCGCCGCTCTTCTCGGCAGGGTTATTTGCGATAACGCCCGTAACGATGCCGCCGAATGCACTGAAGCCCGTCACCATCTCGGGAGCGAAGCTGTTATAGATCTCCGTGAACATACATCCGTCGCCGATAAGGTCGAGAACATCATGAACGTTGTAATCCTCCTTTTCAAGGATCGCGGAAATATCCGCGCGGCGATTCAGATCATCGCTGATCTCAATCTCAACCACGCCTTCCGCGTTGTTGGAGGGCAGAAGAGAAGCCAAGCGTCTCGCAAAGGCGTAAGCCTCCGCTTCGTTTTCTGTCGTCTGGGCAGACATGCCGTTCTCGGCAATGCTGCTCTCATCGGCAAAGAGAGAGTTCACATAGAGCTGTGTGCCGTCCTTTACGGTAACGGTCACGTCAAACATAGCCGCGATCGTTGCCGCCATACCTGCGCAGATACCGGGAACAACGGCAATCTGAGGAATAACACCGGATGCATCCGATACACACTTCATGACCTTGCCGTAGCCTGCAAGAGCGGAAACGCCGTCATAAACAACTGCGCCGCAGCTGTCGAAAATCCCAATCACGGGAGCGCCGTTCTTTATCGCCGCCTCATAGACGTTTGCGATCTTCTTTGCGTGTCCCTCGTCAAATGCGCCCTTCATTCTTCCCATATCCTGGGAGAAGGCAAAAGCAAGTCTGCCCTCGATCGCTCCGTAACCGCAGATGACACCTTCAAATTCGTCTTCCTTGTTTGTGCGGCAAACGTATGCGCCGGTTTCAACGAAAGTACCTGCATCAAACAATGCGGTAATTCTCGAGCGGGCTGTGAAACCGTTCTTTGAACCGTCTTCGGCAGCACGGTCGATGTCGCGAAGCATACCCTTCAGCTTCTCAGCCGTGGCAACTCTTACGTCCTTCTTTGAAAGCTCCGAAGCGTTGTTCAAACCACTCATAATTGCACCTCCATATTTATATATTTTTCACAAAAGATTTTACTTTTTAACTAAATCCACCTTTTGCCCCAAATTACCATAATTTTACCACATTCCGAACACTCTGTCAAGAAAACGACAAAAATATAACAAATTGTTAACACTTTTTTCGAGCAAAAAAGGAGAGAAACAAAGTTTCTCTCCTTTGAGTTGAAATTATCCGTAAATAGGGCCGTAAGTCTCGCAAGCCTTGTAATCTGCCGCAGTGCTGTCCGAGCCGCCAAAGGCTGCCCAGGCATGAGGACGGTAGATCTTTTCTGCGCTCACGTTATGCATGGCAACGGGGATTCTGAGCATGGACGCAAGCGTTATAAGGTCTGCGCCGATGTGACCGTGAACGGTCACGCCGTGGTTTGCACCCCAGTTTGCCATAACGGAATATACGTCGCGGAACGCGCCCTCACCCGTAAGGATAGGAGCGAACCAGGTTGTGGGCCACGTGGGGTCGGTTCTCCTGTCAAGCTTTTCGTGAACGTCGTCGGGAAGGTCAACCGTATAGCCCTCGGCAATCTGAATCGTAGGTCCAACGCCGTCGATCATGTTCACACGGATCATTGTAACGGGCATCTCTGCTCTCGTTCTGAAGTGAGAGGAGAATCCGCCGCCTCTGAAATATTCGTAGTCCGCACGGCACCAGTCGGTGGCACCGAGGCAAGCCTCAATGTCAGCGTCGGTAAGATTCCACCATTCCTTGATGGTTCCGTTGCCGTTTTCATCCTTTGCCGCGCCTGTGCAGTCAAGGGCTGTTGCGCCCGAGTTGATCAAGTGGATGATTCCGTTTTCAGCCTTGCCCTCAAGCGCCTTGCCGCTTACTCTCTCTACCGCGTCGGGGCTCCAATATGTACGAACGTCATGGAAGCAGGGAGCCTTGCCTGTGAGAAGGGTCGCAAAGAGCATGGATATACCGTTGAGAGTATCGTTCTCTGTTGCGAAGGGAATGGGAGCGCGCTTTCCGTTCCAGTCAAAGCCGGACGCGAGAACAGCCTCCGTGAAGTCAGCGTTGGGGAGCCAGTCTGTCCACATTCTCTGACCCTGGAAGCCGCCAACGATACCGTTGCGCCCGTTGGACTCTTCCTTCCAGCCCATCTCAAGAAGCTTGGGATTGCCAAACAGGATATCCTTTACGATAACCGTGAACTTTGCGATAAATTCCCAATCACGATCGGCGGGAACGACCTTGGACTTCTTGATGATTTCGGGGAAGCTCTTGCCCTCGTTCTTGTCAAAGCCTTCCTTGCAGTTTGCGCGGATCCAGGCATAAGCCTTTTCAACCTCATCCTTGTCATAGATCTCAAGGGTCATGCGGCGAAGAATTTCAACCAGGTCTACCCACTCTGCACGGAGACCCAGATACTTCTGCATAAAAGCGGGGTCGCAGAAGGAGCCTGCGATACCCATGGAGATGCCGCCAAGGTTGACGTAAGCCTTGTTCTTCATCTGACCGACCGCGATAGCACAGCGTGCAAAGCGGAGGATCTTTTCCGCAACGTCAGCGGGGATAGTCTTGTCGCCCATGTCCTGAACATCGTGACCGTAGATAGAGAACGCGGGGAGACCTCTCTGGGCGTGAGCCGCCATTACAGCCGCCAAGTAGACCGCACCGGGACGCTCTGTGCCGTTGAAGCCCCAAACAGCCTTGATGGTAAGGGGGTCAAGATCCATAGTCTCACTGCCGTAGCACCAGCAGGGAGTTACGGAAAGGGTCGCGACAACGTTTTCCTTTGAAAACTGCTCGGCAACCTTTGCCGCCTCGGCACCACCGCCGATGGTTGTGCAGCCGATTACGCACTGCACGGGTGTGCCGTCCTGATATCTGAGATTTTCCTCAATGAGTTTTGCGGCAGCTCTTGCCATATCCATTGTCTGGACCTCAAGTCCTTCTCTGACGCCGCCCTGACGCCCGTCGATTACCGGGCGAATACCGATTTTCGGATACATATTTTTTCCTCCTGTATTTGTTAAAATTAAATTCCGTAATGTTTTATAATCGAGCCAACGATACACTCGCCGATGCGCTTGTAGCCTGCGGGCGAGCAGTGGAGCTGGTCCGCAAGATAAGGATATGCGCCGCCTTCATTGTAAAGCTCGGGGGTGGGCTTGCCGTCGCGCATCTGGATATAGGTCTTTCCTTTCTCGTATTTGAGCGGCTCCGTGCCGATGACCTTTCCATTTTCGTCAAGCTCGTATTTTGTGTACTTTTCGTTTTCCGTAAAGGGCTCGCGACCGAAAACGCACCAGTTAAAGCGGTTGATTCCGCTCTCCTCCCACAGATTACAAACCGGGATATTGTTATTGGCGCAAACCTCGGCTATGACCTCGCCCATTCGGCGGGTAGACATTCCGGGCAGAGGATTATCCTCGTAGCCGTCGTGGTTGTTCCAAGAGTAGAGACCGTGGCAATGAGGCGTGACGAAAAGAAGCTTGCAGGTAAGATTTCCTGCCGCCGTCAGCTCCTCGTAAATACGGTTGATAACGTACTGAATACAGCCGCGCACCGTTTTCTGCATAGGATACAGGTCTCCGTTCTCGCCGTAAGGCATCTGTCGGCAATTGTAGCTGGAAAAATAAACGATAAGTTCAACGTCACGCACGTCGTCGGGACCAAGACGGTGCAGGGAAGCCTCGGGGTGCACAAACCCCTCCGGATCGCCGTCAACTATCGAAACAAAATCGGCACCTCCGCGTGCCTGAGTCGCCACCTCAAAGCCCAAATGCTCGGTCAGCTGTTTTTGCCATTGTCCTGCCTTCGTTATGCTGGCACCCATGACCAGCGCTTTCTTGCCTGTGTACTTTGTTGTTCTGCTATCCATAACATTCACCTCAATCACATTCCGTAATGTTTTATAATCGAGCCAACGATACACTCGCCGATGCGCTTGTAGCCTGCGGGCGAGCAGTGGAGCTGGTCCGCAAGATAAGGATATGCGCCGCCTTCATTGTAAAGCTCGGGGGTGGGCTTGCCGTCGCGCATCTGGATATAGGTCTTTCCTTTCTCGTATTTGAGCGGCTCCGTGCCGATGACCTTTCCATTTTCGTCAAGCTCGTATTTTGTGTACTTTTCGTTTTCCGTAAAGGGCTCGCGACCGAAAACGCACCAGTTAAAGCGGTTGATTCCGCTCTCCTCCCACAGATTACAAACCGGGATATTGTTATTGGCGCAAACCTCGGCTATGACCTCGCCCATTCGGCGGGTAGACATTCCGGGCAGAGGATTATCCTCGTAGCCGTCGTGGTTGTTCCAAGAGTAGAGACCGTGGCAATGAGGCGTGACGAAAAGAAGCTTGCAGGTAAGATTTCCTGCCGCCGTCAGCTCCTCGTAAATACGGTTGATAACGTACTGAATACAGCCGCGCACCGTTTTCTGCATAGGATACAGGTCTCCGTTCTCGCCGTAAGGCATCTGTCGGCAATTGTAGCCCGCAAAATAAACGATAAGCTCGGCATCCTTTACGTCCTCGACGCCAAGGCGGTGCATGGAAGCCTCGGGGTGCACAAACCCCTCCGGATCGCCGTCAACTATCTGCAAAAAGCCCGAACCGCCTCTCGCCTGGGTCGCCACATCAAAGCCGAGAAGCTCGGTCAGCTTCAGCTGCCATTTTCCTGCCTTTGTCAGGCTATCGCCCATGACAAGAGCTTTTTTGCCCGTGTACTTGGTAACTCTGCCTTCCATATTTTCTCCTTTTTTGTGTTTTTTCAGATTTCTATTGATTTTTTTCTTTTTTTAGTGTATTATGGAAACGTAATGAAACTGTTTTCTATGTTAGAATAATTCTAACACGGAAAAAGACATATTAAAATGCAATTTTCAGACAAAAATATGGAGTTTTCGGTATGGATATTGAGG
>CAZISP010000061.1:0-6306 GCA_964541955.1 uncultured Lachnospiraceae bacterium | reverse complement strand
CAACGTAGGAAAATAAACGCTTCTCAACTCAATTTTAGGCGAGAAGATCACCATAGTTTAAATCAAGCCCCAAACAACCAGCAACCGTATTCTCGGAATACATACGGCAGGTGAAAATCAGTTCGTTTTCATGGACACCCCCGGCATGCACGCCCCCAAAAACAAGCTGGGCGACTACATGGTGACAGCCGCAAATTCAAGCATGCACGACGCGGACGCGGTGGTGCTTGTGGTCGAGGCGGCAAAGTCCGTAACGACGGTTGAAAACAACGTGATCGAATATCTGAAAAAATCGGGCGTGCCCGCAGTTCTTGCCATAAACAAGGTCGATCTGACCGACGCCGTCGGCGTTGCCGAGACGATCAAGACCTATTCCGAGCTGCACGATTTCAGTGCGTTCGTTCCAATGTCAGCAAAGAAGGACAAGGGCACCGACATCGTGCTAAAGGAATGCGAGGCGTTTCTCAGCGAAACCGAGCAGTTCTTCTTTCCCGAGGACATCGCAACAGATCAGCCCGAGCGCCGTCTCGCCGCAGAGATCATCCGCGAGAAGATCCTCAAGACCTTGAACAAGGAGATCCCCCACGGAACGGCTGTTGTTATCGAGGAATTCAAGGACGAAGGCACCCTTCTTCGCATCCGTGCCGAGATCTTCTGCGAAAAAGCCTCTCACAAGGGCATCATAGTCGGCAAAAACGGCGCCGCTCTGAAGCTCATCGGCACTTACGCCCGACAGGATCTTGAAAAGATCTTCGGCGTTAAGGTGTACCTGAATCTTTGGGTCAAGGTCAAGGAAAATTGGCGCGAGAGCGCAGCGGCTGTGGGCAACTTCGGCTACAAGACCGAGGATTTTGAATAATTTTTTCTGAAATTCTTTTTAGGAGGGAGTTATGATCTTCTCATGTGACGGTCTTGTCATACGGTCCGTTGACTACGGCGAAAACGACAAAATAATAACCCTCCTCACGCCCGACCACGGCAAGCTGAGCGTTTGTGCAAAGGGAGCAAAATCTCTGCGAACGAGATGGGGAGGCACAACCTCCGTATTCTCTTACGGCAACTACGTTCTCTACAAAAAGGGGGATTTTCACTATCTCCGCGAAGCGTCGGTGACAGTTCCCTTCTTTGGGCTCAGTGCGGACATTGTGAAAATGTCCCTCTCCAGCTATCTTTGCGACGTTGCAAGCGACGTCACAGGCGAGGGCGTTCCCGCCTCGGACATTCTGCGGTTGACACTCAACTCATTCTACGCAATAGAAAATTCAACTAAACCACTCTCTCAGATAAAGGCGGCGTTTGAGCTCCGCGCGGCGGCGTTCTCGGGCTTTGCCCCCGATGTCTCCGAGTGCTTTATCTGCGGCGAGCCGAATCCCCGCGAGCCTGTTTTCGATATCATGAACGGTCACATTTGCTGTCGTTCGTGTTTGCGTGAGCATCCCGAGAAAAAGCTCCCCGACCGCCACAACCCCGAGGAAAGGATAATTTTCAAAAATCTCACCCCGAGCACCCTCGCCGCCATTCGATTCGTGCTGACGGCGCCACCTGCAAGAGCGCTTTCCTTTGAGCTTACCGACGAGGATGAGCTTCGCACATTCTCGAAGGTCGCCGAGGAATACCTGCTCCATCATCTGGAGCGGGGCTTTGACACACTCGATTTTTACCGTTCACTTTTGTAAAAAGGATCAAATATGCTAATTACAGACAAGATAATCACAACACTTGAATTTGATAAGATACGAGAGATGCTCTCCGACTGCGCGCTGACAGAGGGCGCAAAGAAGGCGGCGCTTTCTCTTGAGCCGACGGACAACCCCGACACGGTTCTCCGCCGACAGAGGCGGACGAGCGATGCCCGCCGTCTCATGGATGCAAAGGGCACACCGCCCTTTGGTGACGTACACGAGATGGACGATCTTACCGAGCGCGCGGACAAGGGCGCAGTCCTCTCTGCAAGAGAGCTGATGCACGTCTCCTCCCTGCTTCGTTCGTCCAGAATGCTTCTTGACTACATTCGTTCAAACACCACCTTTGAAACGAGCATTGACGAGATATTCGAGCGTCTGTCAGCAAACAAATCTCTTGAGGACAGAATTTCAAGGACGATAATTTCAGAGGACCTGATTGCCGACGAGGCGAGCCCTCTGCTCTCCGACATCCGCCGCAAAATGAGGGTCACAAACAGCAAGATAAAGGACACTCTCCAAAAGTACGTTGGCGGCGCTTACGCCAAATATTTGCAGGAAAATATCGTCACCATGCGAAACGGCCGCTACGTCGTACCCGTCAAGGCAGAGGCTAAAAACGAGGTCAAGGGACTTCTTCACGACACCTCGTCCTCGGGCGCGACAATGTTCATCGAGCCTATTGCCGTGGTAGACCTTAACAACGAGCTGCGCGAGCTTGAGAGCCGTGAGCAGCACGAGATCGAGCGCATTTTGTACGACCTCTCCTGCGAGGTATCAAAGTGCTCCTCCTTCCTGCGCTTAAATTACCGCAACATCACCGAGCTTGCGTTTATTTTCGCCTGCGGCGAGCTGTCTCAAAGAATGAACGGCATTCAGCCCAAGCTCTCGGGCGACCGCTCGTATATCCTTCGCCGCGCAAGGCATCCTCTCATTGAAAAGAGCCGCGTTGTCCCCATAGACGTGCAAATCGGCGACACCTTTGACACATTGGTCATCACAGGTCCGAACACGGGCGGTAAGACCGTAACACTTAAAACTCTTGGACTGTTCTCATTGATGGCGCAATCGGGACTTCACATTCCCGCAGAAGAGCCCTCATGCGTCTGCATTTACGATAAAATTCTTGCCGACATCGGCGACGAGCAGAGCATCGAGCAGTCTCTGTCCACCTTCAGCTCGCACATGGTGAACATCGTTTCCATAATGGAGGAAATAACCCCTCAGTCGCTTGTCCTCTTTGACGAGCTTGGCGTGGGCACCGACCCCATTGAGGGCGCGGCGCTGGCGGTGGCTGTTATAGAGGAGGTCAGAGCAGTCGGCGCGGCGTGCGCGGCAACGACACACTATTCCGAGCTTAAAGCCTACGCCCTTGAGACCGAGGGCGTGTCAAACGCCTCCTGTGAGTTCGACATAGAGACCCTCCGCCCTACCTACAAGCTGATAATCGGCACACCCGGCAAGTCAAACGCGTTTGCGATCTCGCAAAAATTGGGGCTTTCCGAAAAGATAATCGACCGTGCTCGGGCGCAGGTGTCATCTGATAACAAGCGCTTTGAGGACGTTATCGAAAAGCTGGAAGCAAGCCGCATCGAGATGGAGAAAAACCGCGCCGAGACCGAGCAGATGCGCGCGGACTACGAGCGCTTCAAGGCAGAGGCGGAAAAGACACTCAACCGCCGTTTGAAGGACTCCGAAAACGAGCTTGCCCGCGCAAAAGCGTCCGCACTCTCAATGGTGCAGAGCGCAAAGGCGTCGGCGGACTACGTGCTTGAGGAAATACAGAAGCTTCAGAAGAAGCGTGATTCCGAAAACCTCGGCTCACATCTTGACCAGGCACGGCGCAACATCCGCGAAAATCTTCGGGCAAACGAGGGCAAATTTGACCCCGTTGAGGATCGCCGCGATGAAAATTACGTGCTTCCCCGTCCGCTGAAAAAGAGCGACGAGGTACTGATTGTAACCATCGGCAAAAAGGGCATTTTGCTCGCCGACCCCGACCAAAAGGGCAACGTTGAGATTCAGGTGGGCATGATGCGCACCCGCGCCAAGGTAAAAGACCTTCAGCTCATCGAAAACGCGGTGACCATCACCAACGAGCAGAAAAAACAGCAGTCTCTGCGCGACTACAAAATGGCGGTCTCCCGCGATTTCAAAACCGAGGTGGATTTGCGCGGGATGAACGGCGACGAGGCTTGGTTCGTGGTGGACAAGTACCTTGACCAGGCGCTGGTAGCGGGAATAAATTCCGTCCGCCTCATTCACGGAAAGGGCACGGGAGCCTTAAGAAAGGCGCTTTGGAACTATCTCAAGGGTGACAGACGAGTCGGCGCATACAAAACGGCACCTTACGGCGAGGGAGACTTTGGCGTGACAGTCGTAGATTTGAAATAATCGGATTCAAAAGGAGAGAAAACAATGAAAACCTTGAAAATGCTTGGCATTGACTTGGGCGCATCAAGCGGCAGAGGAATTATCGGAAGCTTTGACGGCGGCAAGATAACTCTGCGCGAAAATCACCGCTTTACAAACGATCCCGTAATTCAAAACGGGCGATTCAGCTGGGATATTCTACGAATTTTCCACGAGATAAAAAATTCTATCCGTCAGAGCGTTCTCGACGGCGACAATATTGCAAGCGTGGGCATTGATACATGGGGCGTTGACTACGGATTTATAGACCGAAACGGATACCTGCTCTCAAACCCCGTTCACTACCGCGACACCCGCACGGAGGGCATCCCCGAGGAAATAAACTCTATCCTTCCCCTCAGCGAGCTTTACGCAAAAACTGGCATCCAGTCCATGAACTTCAACACTGTCTATCAGCTTTATGTTCATATGAAGCAGAACCCCGAGCATTTTGCGCAGGGTAACAAGATGCTGCACATTCCCGACCTTCTGGGATATTTTCTGACAGGCAAGATGGCAACGGAATACACCATCGCGTCGACAGGCGCGTTGCTTGATGCCGCAAAGCGTGACTACGCTGCCGACGTTCTTGCAAAGCTTGGCATTCCCTCTCACATATTCTCGGATATCGTGTTCCCCGGATACGATATGGGCGCTCTGCTTCCTCAGGTGATCGAGGAGGTGGGTCAGACCGACGCCAGGGTGCTGAAAATTGCATCTCACGACACCGCAAGCGCCGTTATGGCCGTTCCCTCAAGGGAGGAGAGCTTCATTTACATAAGCAGCGGCACCTGGTCGCTCATGGGCACCGAAACAAAGTCGCCCATCATCAACGACAAGTCCTGCGCGCTCGGCTTCACAAACGAGGGCGGTGCCGAGGGTACTATCCGCTTCCTCAAGAACATTATGGGTCTGTGGATTCTTCAGGAATCCCGCCGTCAGTGGAAGCGCGAGGGTAAGGATTTCTCGTTTGGTCAGCTCAGCGAAATGGCATCGGCTGTTCCCTGCCGCCGCTCACTTATCAACCCCGAGGACAAGCGCTTCGGCGTTCCCGGAAATATGCCGCAACGCATTGCCGAGTTCTGCCGCGAGACGAATCAGCCCGTACCCGAGAGCGAGGGCGAGTTCGTTCGCTGTATTCTCGACAGCCTTGCTCTCAAATACCGCGAGACGGTTGAAAACATTGCCGCGTTCACGCCCAAAGCTCCTGCTGCGATTCACATCGTGGGCGGCGGCTCACAGGACACACTTCTCTGCCGCGCGGCGGCAGATGCCTGCGGTCTGCCCGTTTATGCAGGTCCTATTGAGGCAACAGCCATCGGCAACATCTGCGCTCAGGCAATTGCTTTGGGCGAGCTGAGCGGTCTTTCCGAGGCAAGAGACGCTGTTTCACGCTCCTTTGAGCTTGTAATTTACGAGCCAAATGAGGCTGAAAAAGCCGCTTGGGACGAGGCTTACGAGAGATTCAAGAAAATCATCTGATAAACATGAAAAAGTGCGCCCGGCGAGCCTTTTTGGGGCTCACCGAGCGCATACTCTTTATTTACCGTCTGTTTCTCTTCTTGCGTAGGGTGCAAATTCCATTCGGATAAAATATCCCTTGTTGTGCCGGCACACGGGACACATCTCGGGGGCTTTGGTGCCAGTCAAAGTGTGACCGCAGTTAAGGCAGACCCACTCGCACGCAACGTCGGAGACGAACAGGCGGTCGGTCTCAAGCATTGTGGCAAGCATTTTGAAGCGGTCACCATGGGTCTTCTCGATTTCCGCAATGTTGCGGAAGGACATGGCTATCTGCACAAATCCCTCGCTCTCGGCGGTGTTGGCAAAGCTCTGATATGCGTCATCGTATTCCCGGTACTCGTTGTGGACGGCAAAGCGGAGAAGCTCGGCAGTGGTCTTTGCGATATCTACAGGGTAGCCGCCCTCAATTGTCAAGCTCTCCCCTGCCAGCTGTGACAGGTGGTCGTAGAAAATTTTCGCGTGCTGAAGTTCCTGTCCTGCGGTATAGGTGAACACCGCCTCGACCACGTGAAGATTCTCTTCCTTTGCCTGCAAAGCGGCAAAGGTGTAGCGATTTCGCGCCTGGCTCTCGCCCGCAAAGGCGCGCATCAAATTAAGTCTCGTTTCGCTTTCTCTGAAATCCATAATAATCTCCATTCCGCCGCCTTGCGGCGGCACAAATATTTTTGAGAAACACTTGGCACCGCTT
>CAZISP010000060.1:0-6437 GCA_964541955.1 uncultured Lachnospiraceae bacterium | reverse complement strand
ATATGTTTTTCTCGTTTTTTCTCGTTTGCAATTTTTGATTTTTTCTCTGCTTTTTCGGAAATAATCACCAAATCTTATTGATTTCATTCGTTAAATGTGCTATAATCAAGGCAACAATGGCACAAGGAGACAGAGTCATGGTAAAATTCAAAATAGACCACGATTATCACATTCACTCAAAGCTCTCTTCCTGCTCGGGTGACCGCGAGCAGACCGCCGAGAATATTCTCAGATACGCCGAAAGAAACGGATTCAATGAAATCTGCATCACCGACCATTTCTGGGACAGCGACAAGGTAGACTGCTCTATCGGTTGGTACGCGCCCCAGGATTTTAAGCACGTGTCCTCCATTCTGCCCTTGCCGCAGAGCGAGAACGTCCGATTCCGTTTTGGCTGTGAGACCGAGCTTGACAGCAAAATGACGCTGGGCATCTCCCCCGACACCATGGACAAGTTTGAATTCATAATTATCCCCACCACGCATCTTCACATGCCGGGATTTGACAACGTAACCACGGTCAGCGAAAGAGCGGAAATTTACGTAGAGCGCCTAGACAAGCTTCTTGACATGGACCTTCCCTTCCACAAGATTGGAATCGCTCATCTGACCTGCCCTCTGATAGCGTACAACAGAAATGACCCCGAGGAGCACGTCAGAATCATTGATAACATTGACGACGATACTTTCCGCCAGCTGTTTTCGAGAATAAGAGACAAGGGCGCGGGCTTTGAGCTGAATTTCACCCCCGCAATCTATCCCCCCGAACCCCTTGAGCGCATTTTAAGACCTTACAGGATAGCAAAAGAGGTCGGTTGCAAGTTCTATCTGGGCTCGGACGCACATCATCCAAAGGATCTGAACGGAGCTATGAAACGATTCGAGGACATGGTTAATATTCTCGACCTTGAAGAAATCGACAGATTTTACATATAACAAAAATGACCGCGAAAGCGGTCATTTTTGTTTGTTTGCCCTCATATATTTTACCATAAAAACAAACGGAGGGTAAAATCCATATGAGTACAAACACATACACGCCCGAGGGAACACGGCTCTGCACCCCCGAAAACAGAGAGTACATAACGTCGGTAACGGGGCTTGAGCGCGCCATGGCATCGGGCAAGATCCTTGAAGGAATGGCAGTCCTGTGCGACTCGGAGTTGAATCTGCACGTTGACCTTTACGGCGCAAAGGGCATAATCGAGAAAAGTGAAGCGGTATACTGCCGACAGGGTGAGGTCTTAAAGGACATCGCAATTATCACGCGGGTGGGCAAACCCGTGTGCTTCAAGGTGATGAGCGTTGAAAAGACAAAGAGCGGCGTTGTGGCGCACCTATCAAGGCGAATGGCGCAGATGGAGTGTGAGCGGAATTTTCTCGCCGACCTTATCCCGGGGGACATAATCCCCGCAAAGGTCACGCACTTAGAGCAATTCGGGGCGTTCGTTGACATCGGCTGCGGCATCTCTTCCCTGCTATCCGTTGACTGCATATCCGTCTCGCGCATTTCTCACCCATCAGACAGGCTTAAAAACGGCATGATGATCGACGTTATCGTAAAAAGCGTTGACGAGGCAAGCAACAGGATTTTCGTCAGTCGTCGCGAGCTACTGGGTACTTGGGAAGAAAACGTTGAAGGATTCAGCATCGGTCAGACGGTGGCAGGAATCGTGCGAAGCATCGAGAGCTACGGAATTTTCATTGAGCTGACCCCGAACCTGGCAGGACTTGCGGAACTAAGAGACGACCGTCCCGGAATGGACGTTCAGATAGGGCGCACGGCTACGGTGTTTATCAAAAACATCATTCCCGAGCGAATGAAGGTAAAGCTGGTACTCATCGACATATCAAAGGAAGAGCCGCCCCTGCCGCCGCAGAGGGTTTTCGTTGACCCCGGCGAGGTAAAGCACTTGTCCTCGTGGCGATATTCCCCGCTCTGCTGTGACAAGATTATCGAAACGGTGTTTGAATAAAACCACCCCGACGGTTCTTTGAATCGTCGGGGATTTTTCAGTTATTATAATCGTATTTGCAGAACGGACATTTGGGGTAATCGAAATCATGTGTTTTTCCGCAGTTGGGGCACTTTTTTTGCGGCGTTCCGTCTTCACAGTGCTCTTCTGACAAAAAGAATTCAATCTTTCCACAGCCACGGCAAGAATAAATATCGACCTCCATAGATCCTGCAATCAGATTCGGAAGATCGCCAAGAAATCAACCCGTTTCTCCAAGCTGCAATTTCTCCCTTTTGACAAAACGCATTTCGTTGTTGCAACGAAGGCAGAATATTTCTTTCATTATCTTATCCTCTTGTTCATCGTACAACTCATCACAAAGCCATCGTTTGGGGTTCTCAACGACGTATTTTACAATTTCTCTATAATCCTCTTGCCCTCTGATAATATGCTCGTGAAAAGAGGTTTGAACCAGCTTTCCCGAAAATCCATTGTGTCTGTACTCTATTGTTGTTAGCGACTTATACACACAAACTATGTCCATGATCGTAGGGCGGGGGCTTGCTCCCGCCGTTTCATTTTCAATAACAAAAATTGCATGGATATGGTTAGGCATGATCACGTATCGGTCAACGCTCAGACAAGAATATCTCTTTTCCAACAGCAACAACTGCCGTTCTGCTATCTTGCCGAATTTTGTATATTCTATTTCGTTCCTTTCGGCGGGAGCAAGCCCCCGCCCTACGATGTGTGATAATGTACATCGCCTATCCTGTGTGCAAATTGTGACAAAATAAGCACCTTTGGAACCGTAATCATAATTATTAAGACGAGGATGCTTTCTCTTTGGCAATTCTTTGTCCATTTCATCACCTGCATAAGTATATCATAAAATTAAAAAATCCATGCTCTCCGAGAATGTATTGTTTTGCTCACTTTCTGTACTTTAATTTCAAAAAAGAACGCTTTACGCCGCGGATAATCGCATAGATTGCCGCCGAGGCAAGAATGTAGACAAGTCCGTACAGGACAAAGTCGGTATTCCGCAGCGCCGAGAGGTAGTAATAAGCCGGCAAAAGAAGCTGAAGCGGCGGCAAGTCCACCAAGTTGATAAAAACGGGGCAGACGACCAGCATGACAAGTATCAGAACGGGCATTACGGCGCCCAGCGCGCTGATGCTGTCAATAATCTCGCCCAGAACAACGCAAAGCGCGGTGCAAAGAAGCACATAAACGGCGGCAAACAGAAGCTCGGCGCCAAGGGTCGTGAAAATTCCCGTTATCTTCATTGAAGCAAGGGTCAAGACAACCGCGTTGAAGACCGAAACGATGATATATGCCACCTCGATGAATACAAGCCGATTTTCGGGCGTTCGGGCGAATAAACCGACTTCCCTGTCGCGCTTGAAGCTCATGAGCGCGGCGTAAGCGCACATGAATACGGCAACGGCGAGGATTCCCCGCACGGGGCTTGTGAGCAGGTCAAGGTCGCTGACCTTTTGCTCGGAATTGTTGAATTTTATCTCGATTATCTGTCTGCTCTCTGATTGGCTGTAATAATATTCATCCGTTACTGCCATATCGGGGGAATCGAAGTTCTCGGTCATAAAGTCATTGTAGAGCGCCTTTGAGATCTAGGGGTAAATAGTGGCGTACAATCGTTCCCTTGCAAGGCGCAAAAAGACCGTATCCTCACGCTGAAGGATCTCAACTACGGGCGTTCCCCGCTCCGTGAATTTTCGTGCGGCATCCTCAAGCGTTCCGCTGATGATCCATGCGGCGTCGTAGCCCTTGTTTGTCACGGCATCCAGCGCCTGCTGTTCGCTGTCAAAATAGTAGTATCTTATGACCGTTCCGCTTTGCTCGGAGGCTTCAAAAACAGCCTGTGTGCTCTTGTCGTCGGCAAAAACAGCAACGCGGACAAGCTCGTCCTTATCTCCGCCGAAAACGGCGATGGCACCCGCAAGCGCAACTATCAAAAGAAGCAAAATCGTATATCCGGGCTTTTTGAGCATTCGTTTCCAAAGCATAAAAAGCCACACAAAAGCTCTTCTTATCTTCTTCATGCCGTCTCCTCCGAAAGCCTCTTGTTTCTGACGAGGGCGGAAACGCCCACAAGCAAGACGGTATAGACAAGGCAAGCGCCCCAAATATTGCAATCTCGCTCTGCCATATTCTCCCGCAGAAATCCGAAAAGGATGCCCGACGGCAACACAGATGAAACACTCTGAATGCTCTGAGGGAACATATAATAAGGATAAAAGCAGCCCGAAATATAAGCCATGGCAACTGCCGCCGCAAACTGCGCGAGAACGCCCGCGATAATGCCCGACGTCAGCTCGTATATAAAGAAATGAAGCGCCGATATCATAAGAATTCCCGGCAAAAGAGACAAAGGCAGTCCTGCGACCCACGCAGGGTCAATGCCCAAATCCACTTTGCCGCAAACTATCGCGCCGCCAAGCGACAGGACCGTCACCGCCGTCCACATCATAAGAAAATATGACACGTACTCGCACAGAGTTATCTGCCATGCTTTCATCCCCTTTGACGTCAGAAGCCGTCCCATAGGAAGATTTTTATCTGCAAAAAGCGGACAGCAGGCAACCGAGAATATGAGAAGAAAGAAGGTTATGATACCGCAGACGTAATATTCTGCCGTAGTAAGAGAATCAATGCCAAGAGTGCGCAGCTCCAATGCGGAACTGCGGTCAAGAATTTCGGTTATGTATTTCAGATTCAGTCGGGTCACCTTGTCCGACATACCGTCCTCGTCCATATCGTACCCGTAATCCATCATGGCGTATATGCCGCTCTCGGATTCGGTCACGAGAGGTGACAGCACCTGCGCCACCTCGCTCATAAGGATAGCAGATATATCGGCTGAGGATTTGCTCATGACAAAGGTCAGAACGGCGTCCTCACCTCGGACGAGTGACGACACGTAATTTTGCGGGACAAGCACGTACGCGCTTATTTCCAACTCACGAAGTGCTTCTTCGGCCTCCTCCTCGGTCATTTCGATAAACTCCACGGAAAAGCTGAGATCATCTGCCTGTGCAATGGTGGCAAAGCCAATCCCCAGATGCGTGCCCTCGATATCGCCGGCGATACCCACCTTGATCCTCTGTCGGCTGACGTCGCTCTCATCGGCACCTATCATCATTTGCGCGGTCAGAATCAGCGCAAGAACGAGAAGAACTATGGCGAAGGTCACAAAGACCATACTACGAAGTGACTTCTTGATGCAGAGCGTAAAATACGGAAAAATATATTTCATCGCAGGCTCTCCGCCAGCTTCCCGACGTCACCGTCGTAATCATAGGGTGTGAGCACCCCGCCCTTCAAAAGATAAACCTCATCGCAAACGGACAGCTCGGACGCATCGTGGGTCGTTATTATCACGGCGCCGCCGCTTGCCTTGAATGCACAAATATAATCGACGATATTCTTTTTGCAAAGAAAATCTATTGCCGCCGAGGGCTCGTCAAGAAGCAGAAGTCTTGGGTGGCACGCCATAGAGCAACCGATAGAAAGCCTTTTTTTCATGCCTCCCGACAGCTTTGAGACGGGCTTATCAAGAAAATCCGCAATCCCCAGCAACGACAAAACGCCGCTCTCAAGCTCCTGCTTCAGTTCTGCGCGGTTATACCAAAGAAGCAGATTATCACGGGCGGAAAGCTCCTCCATCAGCGGTGTTCCCTGGGGAACGTAGCCCACAAGCTCAGAGCGCAAAGCACTGCTCTTCAGCAGGTCTCCCCCATCGCACGTAAAACTGCCGCCGTCAGCACGTCTGACACCAGCAAGAATAGCAAGAAGCGTGGATTTTCCGCTTCCGTTTACTCCCACTATTCCGATGCAGTTGCCGCCGCGGACATCAAGAGTGACGTCCTCAAGTATCTGCTTTCTTCCGTATTTCTTTTTTATTCCGTTGATTTTGAAATCCATTATTCTATCCAATCCGCAAATTTTTCAGAGAAACCGCTGCTCTCGCAGCGGTTTCTCAATGTCCTCATATTTGCTTAAATTATCAGTATCCGCCCATAAGTCCGCTGATATCCAGACCTGCCTCTGTGAGTCTCGAAATAAGCTCATAAACGTTGATGCTCTCGCCGAAGGTATCAATATCGCTGTAAGCAATATCATCGGGAATCTTGGGTGCGTATTTACTGTCTGCCGTACCCTCGAGAACAATCTCGCCCAAGTCAAGGTTCATAGCGGAAATGCCAATGCCTACCTTGCCCTTGTCGTCTGTCACGTCAAAGTTGAGCGCGAGTTTAACGGTCTCAAGAATGGCCGCAACCTCGTAATCAACGTCGATCTCGCTGATATCGGAGCCAAAGGATATCTCAACCGAGCCGGACAGAGTATCGTCGTCGCTCTTGAATTTATCAAAGGTAAGATTAACAATCTCGTAGTCCTGAACGTAAATCGCCGCATCGCCTGTAAATCCGTTCTTGTCTTCCTTGCCGCGTCCCGT
>CAZISP010000059.1:0-6450 GCA_964541955.1 uncultured Lachnospiraceae bacterium | reverse complement strand
AGATGCGAACGCGCGCTTTTCATCCACATGCCAGATCACATTCAAAAGATTGCTCTTCCTTGTACTTTCATTCCTGCTTGCGCTGTCGGTAATATCCTGCGGCTCAGGCAAGGATAAGGACAAGGACGGCACCGCGGACAACGAAAACGAAAATTCGGCTGTAACACTCTCTCGGGATAATGCCTTGAGTGTCGCAGACTTCGTGATCGTACGCTCCGACACCTCCGGCAGCGAGATTAAGAGCGCCGCAACAACAGTCCGCAAGGCAATTCTGGAAAAGACCGGAATTGATTTGAAGATATCTACCGATCTGACGGGCGCACCCGACAAGGAGATTCTTGTGGGAGCATCCAAGCGCGCGTCTGCCGACGGGCTGATGCTTGACCAGTTCAAGATCACGAGAAACGGCAATAAGATCACCATCATCGGCTCAACCGATGAGCAGACGGTAAAAGGAGTTGAGTTCTTCGTGGAAAACCTTCTGTGTGAAAACGGAATACTCACCGCCGACGGCTACAGCTATATGCCCGCCAGCGGCTTCACGGTTACAAGCCTTAAGGTTGGCGGCAATGATGTTTACTCTATCGTCATTGCAAGCGCTATCGAAAACACGTCCTTTACCACGAACCTTGCAACCCTTATAAACGAGAAGGTGGGAATCCCCTCCGAACAGGCAAAGAAGCTGGACAACGCCAACATCGTCGTAACAGACGACTTGACTCTCGGCGTTGAAGAAGGCAGCTGGGCTCTCCTCACCAAGGACGGCACCGTCTACCTGGTCGGCTCTACATACTATGAGCAAAAGGCGGCCTACGACTGTTTCTCAAGCATGATACGCGAGGCGAAGGGAGAGCTCTCTCTTGCCGACGGTATTATAAAGACGGATAAAATACAGTCAAGGGAAGACTACTACGATCAGACACAGCTGGTCATCTACCCCGAGCTTCCCGAGCAGGTTCGCCGCAATTACGACTACAAGGTAAGCGTAACTCAGGGCAATACAAGTGCTGACATTCCCGTTTATAACCACACAATGGAGTATCCCGAGTTCAGCCGCGGCATTGGCGGCGACTATTACAGACGCTACGCCATGTTCGCATTCTCCGGTGAGAAAACGAGAGTTGACATCAAGGTTGGCACAGATTTCTCTTACTACACGGTAATGCCCTCCGCAAAGAATTTTGAGACGACTTACAAGGACGGCGTGATCTCGGTTTACCTTGACGAGCCCGACTACTTCATGATCCGTCTCGACGAGGACGACAACTCGGTTCTCGCCATTGCCGCGGACTACCCCGAGTACCCCGGCGACGTTCCCACTAAGGGCGACCCCGGTGTTTACTATATCGAGGGTTGGTATGAAACGGAAACGGGACTTCTTGAGTTGACCGAGCCCGGCGTACAGCTTTACATTGCTCCCGGCGCGGTTCTTAACGCAAGATGCAAGATCACGGGCGACTATTCCAGAATTACGGGTCGCGGAGCTATCGTTGACCCCTTTGAGAATATTAACGAGCGCGATATCCGCGTCGGCGGAACCGAAGGATCGGGCTGGAAGATGATGTCTATCACAGGTGACGGCACATACTTCAACGGTCTTACCTTCCTTGACGCGCGTTGCTTTAACCTGGCGATCGCCGCAAGCAACTGCGAGATCTACAACTACAAGGCTTTCTCCACCATGATGACCACCGACGGTCTCTCCATCTTCTCGGGAAGCGACAACTACGCAGAGCACCTGATGCTCTACGTTGCGGATAACACCATCGTATACTCCGTCAAGAGCGGGCACATAAAGGATGTTCTCTGCGGAACCACCTGCGCTACCCTTTATCCCCAGGGCGACACGGCAAACGTAATCTTCGAGGAGCTTCACGTTATGCGCTCCAGCGACGGCTTTATCAACAACAGATACAACCCCGATGAAAAAGACAGAACCCACGGCAGCACGCTTATAAACTGTGATGCTGTTGACTGCATCAACCTGCCTCACTTCTTTGCGGGAAGAGGCATGGGAACAGCCGAAAAGTCCTTCACCTTCAAGAACATTTCCCTGCCCAAGCTAACGGCGCTCAGCGACCCCCACGGATTTATGAGCTTCACCGACAAGAGCTATGAAAGACTTCTCCGAGTATACAACGGCAGCGGCTACATCGAAACAAGCAATTATCAAATCACCATTTCAAACATATACGTTGACGGAACTCTTATCGACAGCGCAGAACAGGTGAGCGCGAAGCCTCCTTATCTGTATCTCACAATTGAAAACGACGGCTCCTACAAACCTGTTCAGCGCATTACACACGATGCCGATTACGTTGCAAATAATACGGTATATATCGGCGCGCGTCAGGTTCAGTTCGAGCATGACGTGGTAAAGGAGGGCGATATCTTCTATATTCCCGCAGATGCTATTCTGAAGTATCTGAGAACAACCGAGACCGTCAAGACCAAGGACATCGGCGGCGTTGCATACGTTTCCGTAAACGACCTTGCAAAGTGCTCCGCAGTTGACGATATTACCACAACGGGCAAGGGCGTTACCATCACCCCCGTTGACCCCAAGGGCAACATCCTTCTCCCCGACGAGGGCGAGATCAGCTACTACTCCGAGGCTCCCAGCTACACGGTAGACCTTGTAGTGACAGAAGAGGAAGGCACCAAGGTCTACTATATGTACGACCACGGCAGCTATTATACCGCGGCTATCGCGAGATCTATCGTAGACGATATCAAGATGTACGGTGCAGGTGAGTACACCCTGTCCTTTATGGTCAAGGCTCCCGAGGCTCTGGAGATATCTGCATCCGTGGCATTTGACACCATAGCGGCACGCACCTCTATCTTAAACGAAACAATCGACGTCGACACCAGATGGGCGGACGTAAGCGTCACATTTGAGGTCACAGAGGAAATGCTCGAATGCGAGGGCTTCTACTTTAAGGTAGGCATGAACAAGGAATCGGGCGCTCACGAGTGGTTCGCCATGAAGGACATCATGCTCGAAAAATAATTTTCCAAACAACAAAAAAGAAACGGCGGCTGATGCCGCCGTTTCTCTAAAAAAACACAGACGCGGAATCAATAATTCCGCGTCTGTGTTTTTATAGAGTTTTCACTTATAAAGCTCAAGCAATGCCTGAACCTTCTCACTGTCCATTACATCATCATAAGTATCCGGGCCCACATTATGTCCGAAAACGACGGTCGGCTCCGTTGTGAGAGCATAGTTAAAGCCGGAATAGGTTTGTGAAATATTATTGCTCTCATCACGCCAATCGGCGCCGATTGCTGCCGCTACGTAGGGCGCCCATTCCTCTTCCTTTATCCAGCACTCAAAGCTGCTTACAACACCGAGAATCTCCTCGCCGGGATTGAGCAGAATGTTCTCACCCCAAAAATGCAGAACACTTCCCGTAGCGCCTTTATCTCTGCCGTCCGCGCCGTTAAGCTCCGCACCCGTCATCTTGATCTCATAGTGATCGTCAACGAGAGTTACTCTCGATTCGTCAAGCTTCATTGTACCGAGCGTGTGCTCGAGTGTCCAAGGCAGATAATAAATGTGATTCGGCTTTGCGGGGGTGGCAAGCTCGCTTGCCATATACCAACCCTTTTCCTCAGTGCAGAGCAAAAGCGTAGTTCTTCCGACGCAAATGGTGAATTCCGCATCGTCGGGGATGGGCATGTCGGAGTTGTTATATATCGCGCCGATAGTCACAATTTTTACATACTTGTCGTTATATTCGTAGTGGTTTCCCGCATTGACGCGATTCATTACGGTAGCGCGCTGACTGGGAAGGCACATAAAGGCATACAGCGGATCGTTTATCTTGTCCGCGTAAAGAATTCCGTCAAATCTGTTCTCCGTCTCACCGGCGTTTTTGTCCTTATAATCCTTCCATTTTACCGCGCCCGTTCCGGTGCAGGGCACGTCAACGATACGCCACATGGTATCGTAATCCAGCAGGAAGGTCAGCTCGTCTATGTAATATCCCTCAACGCCCTCGATAAAATAAGCACTGTCATCGCCGCTGTAAACGCTTCCGCGCGCACCTGCGGCTCTGACGTCGTAATATTTTATTCCGTCGATCTCCCGATAAAGCGACTCGGGATCGACAGGCACGTCGGTGGACGGCGTTTCCTCAGTGATGATCGGTGTCGTTTCATTCATATCGTCCGTTTCCTCCGTTGGGTCTGTTTCATTATTTTCGGAATTCTCGCCGGATGTGGTCTCGGGGCTTATATCCTCACCCGAATTGCCGCCGCCACTGTCTGACGGAGCAGCGCAGGCGGTAAACAATAACACAAATGCGAGCAAAACCAATATAATTTTTTTCATTTTTAACTCCTATAAGCATTTTTTCATGATTCTTTTGTTTTTACGTCAAGTGCCAAAGGTTTCAGTTTCTTATGTTTCCCCCACCGAGCCGTGTAGCCGAGAATAGGAGACCCTGCATGTGCAAGGCGGTGTCCTCTCCGAAGCTTTACTGCTTCCAACGTCCGAATATGCGCCGAGACAAGTCAATCGGTGCTGCATATCGGGAGGCCTGCAATCCGCTTCGGAAGCTTTTCCGGACTCCTATAAAGATTTGTGGGTCCAATTTACCCGAGAAATCACGCGAACGGTAGGGATTTTCACTTTTGTGCGTCGGTCAGACGGGATCAGTTGTCGTAATCAACCTCGCCGAAGAACGCATCGTCAAAGAAATCGGCAACACGGTCAAATTCCTCGTCGTCCTCAATGGAAACAAGCATCTCCTCGCCGTCCTCGTCGAGAACGACCTCAAGGATATCGTATTCAATGAGCTGATCCTTGCCCTTTTCGGGAGCCTCGCCCCCATCTGCGGGAGTTATCGCTCTGTACTGCTTGCCCTCAAACTCAAAGGAAGCTAAAAGCTCAACCTCAAATTCGTTGCCTTCATCATCTGTGAGTGTATAAGTATCTGGAATCTCTTCACCAATGCTCTTAATGTCTTTATCTGCCATTATAATCACCTATCCTTCTTTAATATTTTACGTTTACATTGTATAATATATTCGCCAAATTGTCAACCTTTTTTTGAAATTTCAGGCAAAGGACGTATCCGCCTCAAAATCAAGAACGGCAGAAAGTATGTAGTTGCTGACGAACATACCCTTGGAGGAAAACCGGTAATTCCCGCCCTCGCGGATAACGAATCCCGCGCTCACGTACTCGTCAAGATGCTTTCCGCAAAAGCTGTGGAAATCAGTTCCGAACAGAGCCTCGAAATCTCGTGCATTGACGCCTGCTTCAAGTCTCATGCGAAGCATGATATATTCCGACATCTGCTCTCTCGGGCTGAGAGTCCTGCTGCTCTCGATCAGCCTGATATTCGTCTCGGGTATCTCGATTCCGTCAATAAAATCGTGAATATTCTTTATTACCGAATATCTCTCGCCGCCAAAGTATGAATGCGCCGCCGTACCGATGCCGATATATTCCTGGGCATTCCAGTATTTGAGATTGTGGCGGGACTCAAGGCCGGGCTTTGAGAAATTGCTGATCTCATATCTGTCATATCCGCGTTTTTTGAGATAATCCACAGCCCACATATACATATCGTATTCCGCGTCCTCGCCCGGAAGCTCAAGGGTGTCGCGCATCTCAAAGAACGGCGTGTTTTCCTCAATTTTAAGGCAATAGAGCGACAGATGCTCGGGGTTCATATCGCAAACGTAGCCGAGGGTGCTCTGGAAGCTCTGCATTGACTGCGCGGGGATCCCGTACATCAAATCAACGCTGATATTGTCAAAGCCCGCGGCTCTCGCGTCCTTGTAGGTCTTTGCAAAATCCTCAACCGTGTGTATTCTTCCAAGGAGCTCAAGCTCGCTGATATTCGCACTCTGAAAGCCGATGCTGAGACGGTTCACACCGTTTTTCCGCAGTGCCTTCAGGTATTTTTTATCCGCCGTCGCGGGGTTTGCCTCAACCGTGATCTCCGCATACTTGCCCACCTTGAAATTCCGCTCCACGGAGGACATAAGACGCTCAAATTCCTTTACAGGCAAGGTCGTAGGTGTGCCGCCGCCGATATAGACCGTGTCAATTACGTATCCGCGACAGCTCTCGGATATATCCTCCATCTGGAGCATACAGGAGGAGATATAATGGTGAATCAAGTCGGGGTCCGCGCCCATGCAGGAATAAAAATCGCAATAAGCGCACTTTCGCACGCAAAAAGGAATATGAATATAAAGTCCAAGATTCTTCTTCTGCTTCTTCATTTGTTTTCTCCATTCCGCCGCCTCAGCAGCGGCACAAAAAACTTACGAAAATTCAAATGGATTCGCACAGCGAATAAAAATGGGGCTGGGTCCCATTTTTAATTTGAATTTCGAAGCGTGACAGGTGTATTTTAAGTTAGGCTGAATAAACCTCACGCTAGTTCTCGTCGTCCATTTTGAGGACTGCCATAAACGCCTCGGGCG
>CAZISP010000058.1:0-6547 GCA_964541955.1 uncultured Lachnospiraceae bacterium | reverse complement strand
AGAGTGGAGGAGATCGCCGCCTGTCTCGGTGAAACGCGAGAGGCGGTGCTCCGCGCAATGGAGGCGATAGTTGAGCCCATCTCCCTCTACGATCCCGTCTATTCGGAGAACGGTGATTCCATCTATGTCATGGATCAGATAAAGGATGAGGACGGAGGCGACAAGACCTGGCTTGAAAACATCGCCCTGCAGGATGCCATGTCAAAGCTGGGCGAGCGCGAACGCAGAATTATAAATCTTCGATTCTACAAAAACAAGACCCAGACCGAGATAGCCGAGGAAATAGGCATCTCACAGGCGCAGGTGTCGCGCCTTGAAAAATATGCCTTGGAGCAGATGCGTCGGGATTTCTGCTGAATAAAAAGGACTGCCTTGCGGCAGTCCTTTTTATTTTCTTACAATTATCTTGCAATCCGAGCCCTCGCGTACGTTCTCGTCAATGATTATCTCGCCTATCTCGTCGGCTGTGATGCTTCCCGAAAGGGGATTTTTCACGCTGTCGATACGACCGCGCAAGGCTGCGTTCACCGTGCTGTATTCAAAGGAAAGGTCGCAGCCCTCGGTCTCGCAGTCCTCCATTACAAGGTTTTCAACGTAGCAAAAAGGCTGAGTTCCGCTGACCTTACAACGCACGAGCCTCAGATTTTTCGAATACCACGCGGCGTATTCACCCTTGATCACGCTGTCGTAGATGGTCACGTTCTCGCTGTGCCAAAAAGCATCCTTCGTGTCAAACACCGCGTTTCTTATCTCAACGTTTTTTGTGTACTGAAAGGAATATTTTCCTTTGAAATGCAATCCGTTGACCTTAATATCCGAGGAATTGAGCAGAAAATATTCGGATTCAACCTCTCCGCCCTCGATCTCAACGCCGCGGCAGAGCCAACCAAACTCGGGACTCTTTGCCTTGCAATCGATGAGCTTTACGTTGTCACACTCTCGAAAGGCCTTGACACCGTTTATAACGAAATTCTTGAAAGCAGCGTTTTTTGTATACCAGACGGGTGCGCGGCAAAGCTCGGTCATGGTGCAATTTTCCGCATAAACACCGTCATCGTGCCAAAAAGGATAGCGCAGGTCGAAAAGACAGCCCGAAACCTTGATGTTTTGGCTCTCCTTCAGCGCCGATTCTCCGTCGGCAGGACCCGAGAAGGTGCAATTTCTTATCTCCGTATCCCGTGCGGCGTAGAGAGCGCGCTCCTCATCAAGCGTTTTGTTTTCTATAATCTTCATTCTTGTCTCCAAATGCATATTTTCTACATTTTACCACATATTGCGCTCGAAATCAAGCGGATATCAAAAAATTTACACACGCCGAGAGCGCAGTAGGATATGTCAATCAAACTCAAAAGGATATGTTATTTACAAACCCCGAAAACCGTGTTAAAATGAGCGCAGAGGTAAAAGCAAAAAACGGAAGACACGCGTCTGCCGTTTTTATAAAAAATATTGACATTCGGACTGCGATAATGTAAAATTATAACAGTATATTGTCGGAGGTAAGCCATGAAAAGGAAATTTTACACTATTATACTTGCAACAGTCGTACTCATGACCTCTCTCCCCGCCTGCGGCGGAAACAATCCGAATGCGGACGAGAGAACGGGAAGGGACACGACCGCACCCGTAATCGGCACCGCAGCTTCTGCCGATGAGGATACCTCAGACAACGCGGAAACCGCCACGCCCGATACACAAAAGCCCTCCCTCGACACGGATGAAAACAGGGAGTCCGAAACCCTGCCCCCCGAGGACACAGAGCACCCTCTCATGGGTAAGATAGTCATAAACGAGATCTGCTCCTCAAACAAGACCTGCCTTGACGACGGAAAGGGAAACTTCTACGACTGGCTGGAAATTCTGAACGCATCGGACGAAACGATAGATCTGAGCGGCATCGGGCTGTCAAAAAAAGAGAACGAGCCCTACACGCTGAAAATGCCCCGCATCACCCTTGCCCCCGGCGCGTTCCTGGTGATATTCTGCAACAAGAACGAGGAGGCAGGGCTCCGCAGCTCAAACGTTTACGCTCCCTTCAACATAGGCGCGGACGGCGAGACGATATATCTCACCGCCGCCGCTGACGGAAATGAAAAAGGCGAGCTTCTTGACGTCGTAACCGTTCCTAAAATGAAATCCGACGACGTTTACGGCAGAAATGAGGACGGAATCGGAAAATTCATCATCCTCTCCCCGACTCCAAACAAAAGCAACGGGTCCGCAAAGGAAATAAAATACATATCCGCTCCCACCTTCTCGTCGGAAAGCGGCTTCTACAGCTCCGCATTCAACCTGAAGCTGACGGCAAACGGCGGCACGGTGCTTTACACCACCGACTGCTCCGACCCGCTGACCTCGGACAGCGCTCAGGTCTATCGCTCCGCCATCAAGATAGAGGATGCCACCCCAAGCCCAAACGTCGCCGGCGCCGAGAGCGATTTTACGCTTGGCAAATACTCCGCCCCCGACTATAACGTTGACAAATGCACCGTTATCCGCGCCGTGGCGGTAGACGGCGACGGCTTTGCCAGTGAAGTTATTACAAAGACTTATTTCGTTGGCAAAACGGCCGAGCTTTATTCGGATTTTCCCGTTGTCACCGTTTCCGCCGATCACCGTGATCTCTTCAGCGGCGCGCGCGGCATCTACGTTGTGGGCGATTATTACCGTGAGTGGGTAAACAGCAGCGATTACGTTGAATACAGCAGCGCGGACAAGAGAAATCCCACGAATTACAACCAAGACGGCAGGGAGTGGGAAAGAGAGGCGACCTTCCAGATGTTCGAGGACGGCAAGCCCGTCTACAACGCCGATTGCGGTCTGAGAATCGCAGGAAATTGGTCCCGAGCAAACTCCCAAAAAAGCTTCCGTCTTTACGCACGCGGTGAATACGGCGAAACGAAGTTTAATTACCCCTTCTTCGACGGGCTCACGGGCTACGACGGCAAGATCATAGATTCATTTGACAAGCTGACCCTCTCAAGCGGCGGAAACGACTGGCAGAACACAAAGCTCGTAAACACAGTGGTCTCCGATATAGTTGCCGACCGCAATATTTCGGTTTCGGCATACAAGCCCTGCGTCCTGTTCCTCAACGGTGAATTCTGGGGCATGTATTTCCTGTGCGAGAAGCAGGAGGACGAATACATAGAGACCCATTACGGAGTCAAAGCCGAAAACGTCACCGTTGTAAAAAACGGTAGCACCGAGGGAGACAGCAGCCTGGTGTCGGAATACAAAAAAACCGTGCTCTGGGCACTTGGCACCGACATGACCGATCCCGAGGCGCTTGCAAAGGTGTCCGAGACTATCGATCTGAACAGCCTCATTGACTATATCGTGACAGAGACCTATATTATAAACAACGACTGGAGCAAGGAAACCTCCCTCAACAACTGGATGATGTGGAGAAGCAACACCGTAGATCCGTCGAATCCTTACTGCGACGGCAGATGGCGCTTCGCTCTGTTTGACGTTGACATGGGATTAAAGCAGGATGTTACCATGAATCCCCTGACGACCATGAATAACCAGCAAAAGTGGCAGTCGTTTACGGCCCTGTTCTATAAGCTTTGTGAGAACAGCGAATTCAAAAACACCTTCTACGAGCGCGCAACGGAAATCATTGAGGAGAATTTTGCGCCCGACCGAGCAAACGAGATCGTCAGCAGCTATGCGACACTCTGTCAGCCCATGGTCGAGCTGACCTATAAGCGATTCGGGCTAAAGACAAGCTTTACGTCTAAGCTCAGCGTCATCCGGAACTTCCTGAACAACCGCCCGCAACACGCCATGGCTTATCTCAAGGAATTCTGCGGAATTCCGTGATTTGCGGAGCTTCAAATTATCGAAAGGATACCTATGAAACGTCTTAAAACAGTTCTTGCGACAGCGGTGCTTGCCGTGCTTATCTGCCTTGCGGGGTGTACTGCCATAAAGGACGAGCAGGCAACACCCGACGGCCCCGTAAAGGTCGAGTTCGTGTCCTCCAACGATGCCTACGGCTCGGTCGTGGGTTACGCATCGCAAACCATAAAACCGGGTGCCACCTCAAAACGCGTGGCGGCGTATGCCAACGATTACTGTGTTTTTACGGGCTGGAGCGACGGCGTTGAGAGCGTTGTGAGAGAGGGCGAGACCTTCACCTCCGACTGCACCATCGTCGCCAACTTCGAAATGAAGCGCACCGGGCTTCCCAGCATCGAGATCTCCATGAGCAGCGGAGACGAGGTAACGTCCAAAACCGAATACGAAAACGTGACCGTCTCCACAAAGAACGCACAGGGAGAAACCGAGCTCGAAAATGTCACCGCAAGGCTGAGAGGCCGCGGCAACGCAACGTGGAAGCTCATGGAAAAAAAGTCCTATAAGCTGAAGCTGTACGAGAAGGAAAACATTCTCGGGACAGGCACGGGCGAGGCAAAAGAATGGGTACTGCTGGCTAACCATTGCGACCAATCTCTTATCCGAAATCAGGTGGCGTTCTATCTTGCACGCAACCTCGACGGGCTTGAGTTCACCGTGGGCTGTCAGCAGGTTGAGGTTTACATAAACGGCATATACAAGGGCGTTTATCTCCTGTGCGATCAGATAGAGGTGCGGGAAAGCCGCGTCAATATCGAGGTAGATATTTCAAAGGCCGACACGGGCTATCTGGTGGAGCTCGACGAATACGCGGATGATGATTACCCCGAGGGCGAAAACGTAAATTACGTGGTTGCGGGCGAAAAAATGTTCACAATCAAAAGCGACGCCACCGAGACTCAGATCCCCAAAATAAAGGAGCATTTGCAGACCGTCCACGATGCCATCATGAGCGGCGAGGAGCACCTCGTCCGCCGATACGTAGACCTGGATTCCTGCATCGACGCATATCTTGTTGAGGAATTCACACTGAACATCGATGTTGGCTGGTCGTCATTCTTTTTCTACAAAAAAGCAGGCGACGAGAAGCTTTATTTCGGCCCCGTCTGGGATTTCGACCTTGCAATGGGCAACGACAAGCGCCTTTACAGCGGCGGAAGCAAGGGATTTTACGTGGGCAACTCTCAATCGGATTTCAAGCAGAGAAGCGTCTGGTTCGGCGCGCTCATGGAGCAGGATTGGTTCAAAAAGCTTGTGCGCGCGAGATGGGAGGAAAAGAGAGAGCTGTTTGAGGGTGCTGCCGATTACGCCGCGGAGCTTGCTCTGTGCCTTGAAACGGCGGCTCAGCGAAATTTTGACACCTGGGACAGTCTCGGAACACGCATAAATCAGGAGCCGGACCATATCGTTGCATTCAAATCCTACAAACAACACACCGACAATCTGGTCACCTGGCTCGAGAGCCGCTACAAATGGCTGAACGCCTACATCAAGATGAACCTGCCGAAAAGATAAAAAAATTCAAAAAAATTGCAGAAACACATTGATTTTGACAGCATTTTTTGATATAATATAAAATCATAATTTTTGTAAAACATCACCACCCGAGAGAAACCACCGTCCAATGTGCGGCAAGCCCCGAAGGGCTGCGGAGATGAATTTCATAAAATCGGAGGACAAACAAATGGAAACAAATATCAGACCCGAATCGATGGAAAGGATCACCACAAAAGCGCTGGCTGATGCTTTCATCGAGCAGGAGGTTGCAAAAGTACGCGCACAGGTAGGTGACAAAAAGGTCCTGCTGGCACTTTCGGGCGGCGTTGACTCGTCCGTTGTTGCGGCACTTCTCATCAAAGCTATCGGACGTCAGCTCGTCTGCGTTCACGTAAACCACGGTCTCATGCGCAAGGGCGAGAGCGAGGCTGTTATCGACGTTTTCGGCAAAACTCTCGACGCAAATCTTGTGTACGTTGACGCAACCGATCGCTTCCTTGATCTTCTGGCGGGCGTATCCGACCCCGAGAGCAAGAGAAAGATCATCGGAAAGGAATTTATCGAGGTGTTCGCCGACGAGGCAAGAAAGCTGGACGGCGTTGAATTTCTGGCGCAGGGAACGATTTACCCCGACATTCTTGAGAGCATCAAGCAGGCAGAGGGCAAGAAGGCAGTTAAATCCCACCATAACGTGGGCGGCCTCCCCGAGGACCTGAAATTTGAGCTGGTCGAACCCGTTAAGCTCCTGTTCAAGGACGAGGTAAGAGTTGTGGGCGAGGCGCTTGGTCTTCCTCATGCTATGGTTTACCGCCAGCCCTTCCCGGGCCCCGGACTGGGCGTTCGTTGTCTCGGTGCGATCACACGCGACCGCCTGAACGCGCTGCGCGAGGCCGACGCCATCCTGCGCGAGGAATTTGACAATTGCGGACTTGCAGAAAAGGTTTGGCAATACTTTATTGCCGTTCCCGACATCAAGTCTGTGGGCGTAAAAGACGAAAGCCGCTACGAGGGCTGGCCCGCGATCATTCGCGCCGTAAATACAAAAGACGCGATGACGGCGACCATCGAGGAGATTCCATACCCCGTACTTCATAAGATAACACGGCGCATCACAAGCGAGGTTGATGGCATCAACCGCGTCCTTCTTGACCTCACGCCCAAGCCTGTGGGAACCATTGAGTGGGAG
>CAZISP010000057.1:0-6573 GCA_964541955.1 uncultured Lachnospiraceae bacterium | reverse complement strand
GTCGGACCGAGAAGCGACGAGGAGATATCGGAGCTGATATGTGAAAAGCTGTCATTTTTTGACGGTGAGGGCAGCATACAGTGCAATACTCTCGTCAAAGCGCACGAGGGCGAGATGAAAACGGGAAGCGAGAGCATGGCGGTAAATCAGGGCAAGCTCACAATGGGGCTTCGGGCAGATATCGGCATGACTGACGGCGACGTTTACGCGGCGCTTGTTTTCAACGATATTTTCGGCGGCTCGCCCGCATCAAAGCTGTTCAGAAACGTCCGCGAGCGACTGAGCCTTTGCTATTCCTGCGGCTCGTATTACGATTTTACCAAGGGCGTTATCTTCGTCCGCTCGGGAATCGCAAACGATAACTATGACCGCGCAGTCGGCGAGATTCTTCGTCAGCTTGAGGACATGAAGCGCGGAAATATTTCCGATTTCGAGTTCGAGGCGGCAAAGAAGGCACTTGAGAGCGGCTATATGCAGGTCACCGACTCCGCATACGCTACCGAGAGCTTTTACCGCACCAGAATTTTGGGCGGTTGCACCGATACGGTGGACGACGTTTCGAGAAAGATCCGTCAGGTGACGCCGGAGGACGTTGTGAGAGTTGCGCAACGCTTTGAGCCTGCCGCCGTCGGTTTTGTTCGTGGCGAGCTTGAGGGAGAGGAGGCGGATTTTGATGAAGAATGAGAGAATCGAGCACGCAAGTCCGCTCCTTCGTGAAAAATATTTTGAATATACCCACGAAAGCGGACTGAAGGTCTACGTTTTCCCCAAGAAAATGACCAGCACCTACGCGCTTTTTGCTACAAAATACGGCTCGATCGACAACTGCTTCAGGCTTGAGGGCGAGGAGGAGTTTACCACCGTTCCCGAGGGAATTGCACACTTTCTTGAGCACAAGATGTTCACCGCTCAGGACGGAAGTGACGCATTCGACCGCTTCGCGCTCTACGGCGCGGATGCAAATGCGTACACGTCCTACGATAAGACGGTCTATCTTTTCAGCTGCAGTGAGAATTTTGACAAGTGCTTTTCGGAGCTGATAGATTTTGTCACCCACCCATATTTCACCGACGAGACGGTGGAAAAAGAGCAGGGAATTATCGCCCAGGAAATCCGCATGACCGACGACCTGCCCTCTCTGCGCTCCTATTACGGAATGCTTCGCGGGCTTTACTGTGTCCACGATATCAGAAAAAACATCTGCGGCTCTGCAGAAAGCATTTCGCGTATTACGCCCCGGCTGCTTTACCGCTGTAATGAGGTCTTTTACAGCCCCTCAAATATGGCGATGGTTGTTTGCGGCGACGTTGACCCCGAGGATATTTACGCTCAGGTCTGCCGCGATATTGGCGGTGGATTCGGCAAGGCGGGCGTTATTGAGAGAAAGAGGGAGAAAGAGCCGAGGGAGATCTGTTCGCGGAGGGTTCAATGCAAGATGCAGGTGGCAAAGCCTCAATTCACCATAGGTATCAAGGACAACGACGTGCCCAAAAAGCCCTCGGACAGAGCAAGGCGGGACGCTATCATGTCAATGATAAACGACCTGCTCTTTTCCCAGACGGGCGAGCTTTACAACAGCCTCTACGAGGAGGGCTTGATATCCCCCGACATGAGCAGCTCCTATACCATTTCCGAGAGCTTTGCTTTTCACTCTGTCAGCGGCGAGAGCTATCAGCCCGAGACGGTGTTTGAGAGAGTTTTGGCTCTCGTCGAAAAGGTGCGCCGCGAGGGCTTTGGTATAGAGGATTTTGAGCGTTGCCGCAAGGTGTTTTATTCCTCGTTCGTTCGGGAATTTGATTCTACCGACGATATCGCGAACAATCTTATCGCCTTCGTTTTTGACGGAATCGAAATGTTCGATTACGCGGACATTATCGCCTCTATCAGCTACGATGAGGTGATGGAGGTGCTTCGTTCCTCGATTCTGGACGAGTATTTTACGCTTTCGGTTGTTTATCCCTTTGATAATTAAGGAGAATTTATGGTTAAAATTGCATTTCCCAATATTGGGATAGGAGAATTTACCCTTGAGTCGGTGGCGTTCTCGCTTTTCGGACTTGAGGTGAGATGGTACGGACTTATCATCGTTGCGGGAATGATAGCGGCGTTCTTTTACGCCAGATACCGCGCGCACATGGAGGGGATAAGCGACGATGACCTGCTTGACTACTTCCTTTTTGCAGTGATAGCGGGCGTTGTGGGCGCAAGGTTTTATTACGTTGTGACTTCCCTTGACCAGTATGACAGCATCGGTGAGATGTTTGCCATCTGGAACGGCGGACTTGGAATTTACGGCGGCATTATTTTCGGCGCGGTTGCGGTGATTTTGGTCAGCCGACATAAAAAGATTCCGCTTTTGCGGGCACTTGATATGGCGGCACTGCCCGTTATGATAGGTCAAATGGTGGGCAGATGGGGCAACTTTTTCAACGGCGAGGCGTTCGGACATGTTGATAAGTTTGAGTTTTTCGGACTAACCGTAAACACCCCCGGGGCGGAGAAGCTTCCCTGGATAATGCAGGTCAATTCCTACGCGTCGGATTACGAAACTCTGCTCGTTCACCCCACGTTCCTTTACGAATCTATCTGGAATCTGGTGGGATTTCTCATCATCAACGCGCTTTACAAAAAGAAGAGGTTCGACGGTCAGATTGTGTTTATGTACGTTGGCTGGTACGGCTTTGGGCGAATGCTCATTGAGGGATTGCGCTCGGACAGCCTTTACGTAGGCGGTGTGAAGATATCCCAGCTTATAGGACTTTTGGCGTTTGTCGTGACGGCGGCATTGCTCGCATATATGCTTGTGAAAAACAAAAATTCTCAGCCCATTCTGGAGATCAGAGCGGCTGAGAAAAAGGAAAACGAGACTTCGGAGGAGAAAGAAAATGGCACAGATAATTGACGGAAAGGCGATTTCCGCGAAGATTAGAGAAGAGATAAAGGAAGAAACCGCGCACTTTAAGGCAGAGCGTGGCTACGCTCCCGGACTTGCGGTAATTATCGTCGGCGAGGACCCCGCATCGACTGTTTACGTTCGCAACAAGGGCAGAGCCTGCGAGGAAGTGGGCTTTTATTCCGAGATTCACCGCCTGCCCGAGGAGACCTCTCAGGAAGAGCTTGAGGCTCTTATTGACCGCCTGAACGCGGACGACAAAATCCACGGAATTCTAGTTCAGCTTCCCCTGCCAAAGCATCTTGATGAGAGCGCGGTCCTGCTCAAGATAAATCCCGCAAAGGACGTTGACGGATTCCATCCCTACAACGTAGGGCGAATCATGATAGGCGATTTTGATATCGCCCCCTGCACACCATACGGTGTTATGGAGCTGCTTCGCTACAGCGGTATTGAAACAAAGGGCAAGCATTGCGTTATTATCGGCAGAAGCAACATCGTGGGCAAGCCCCAGGCAATGCTTATGCTCAAGGCTGACGCCACGGTTACGGTCTGCCATTCTAAAACTCAGAACCTGGCAGAGATCTGCCGCACGGCAGACATTCTCGTTGCCGCGGTCGGCCGAGCGGATTTCATCGGCGCGGATTACGTAAAAGAGGGCGCAGTCGTTGTTGACGTCGGAATCAATCGCCGCGAGGACGGCAAGCTTACGGGCGACGTGAATTTCGCTCAGGTGGAGCCCAAGGCTTCGTTCATCACCCCCGTTCCGGGCGGTGTCGGGCCTATGACCATCACGATTCTGATGAAGAATACGCTAAAAGCCGCAGAGGTTGCGGACAAGAGATAAAAAAAGGTATGCGACTAAAGGTCGCATACCTTTTTTCTTTTTATTCGAGAAGATCGGTTCCGGGAATCTCAATGTCACCGACCTCGGGTGATTTACCGAGAGTTACGTCCCAGCCTGCGAGATACTGTGCCAAAAGAACCGCATCGATTGAGTCCGTGCTTCCGTCACCGTTGCAGTCGGCGGCGGTCTCGCTGCAGATTACGTTCCAACCTGCGAGAACCTGTGCGAGAAGCACGGCATCCACTGAATTTATGCTGCCGTCCTCGTTCAAGTCTCCTGCAATACCCGTGTCGGCGCTGTCGGCGGGCTTTTCGGCGCAGGTTACCGTAACGGTAACAGCTCCCGCAACCTTGGTGAGACGGTAGAGATTTTCAACGCCCGTGTCGTCGGAGCCTTTTAGATTCTTGTAATCACCCTCGGCTGTGACCGAGCTGATCTCGTATCCCTCGACGGGAATGACGAGGAAGTTGACCTGACCGTCTCCGCTGATATCGATTTCACCGGTGCTGCCGTCTCGTGCAACTGCCAGAAGAACGTCTGTTTCGCTTGGAGCGGTGTAGTCCTTTGTGTAATAAACGTCGATTGAACAATGTCCGTCCGTCTCAAAGGAGACGGTGTAGGTGATGGGCTCGTCCTCCTCATCCTCACCCTCTTCGTCCTCTTCGACGTTGACGGTTGTCATATCCCCAAGGCAAATATCGCAGAAGCCGTTGCCGTCGGTATCCGCGCAGAGAGCGAACAACGTGCCGTCGCAATTTGCGCAGCTGCCCGAGTGCAAGCAACAGTCGGAATAAGAACCGCGGTCGTACAATTTATAATCTACGTTTCCGTGAGTGTAAGAGGGCTCCGTCTCTTCGTTCTGTGTGGCACCGCAGAGTGTGCAGATCCATGTTTTTGACCCATTGGACTCGCAACCCGCCTCGGTCAGGGAATCTTGTTCCGTGTCGTGAGACGCGGAGGTCGATGGGATATTCAGAGCCGTGCCTGTTCCTGACGAAACGGAGCAGCTTGAGAGAGAGGGAGTCGAATAGAAGACGTACTGTGCCCTCGAGGGCGCGGCGAGACTCACCACCGTGACGTTGTTTTGGGTGATGGTGACGGTCTTGCCTGCCGAGATGCTTGTGTTAAAGGTGGTGTAGCTTTGGCTTCCCGTGATGGGGCTTGAGGTCATCATCTGATTTGATCCCGCGCCGAATACCGTTGCCCCGTTTATGTAGAGCTTTCCGTCAAGGTCAAGGGGATTTTCGGTTACGTTGCCACCCCAGACCACGACCGTGCCGCCGGTAATGTTCAGGTCTCCGTTGGAGTCTATTCCGTCGCCGCCGGCTTGAACATACATAAGACCGCCGCTTACGTTGATCGAGTAGCTTACCGTGGTGCTGCTTGCTCCGCCCTGCTGACCTCCTCCCGGCCACATGCTTCCCTGACCCGGGTTGAAGCCTGTGTTCGTGTCGGTTGCGTCGCTTCCTCCCGCGGCGTTTACGCCGTCGTCCGAGGAAATGATCCTATAGGCACCCGAACGGATATAGACGTTTCCTGCCTCCAAGCCCTCGTAACAGCTGTTTACGTTCATTATCACAGAGCAATCCGCTCCGTTTTCAATGCCTGCGTCAAGGGTGCTGTCGCCGTGAACGGCATCGTCTCCGCTGTAAATGTCAAAAGTTCCGCCTGTTATAACGACGTATGCATCCGAGTGGATGCTGTCATCCGCGGTGTTAAGGACAAAGCTTCCGCCTGTGATGGTCAGAAGATTCGTTGCTTCGGATGTGTCATCCGAATCCTCACTGCTGCTGAAGGCGGTCTTGAGCCCCTTTGCGCTTGACGTGTCACCGTCAAAGGTATCGCTCAGATATCCGCCGCAGGTGGTTATTTCAAAGCTTCCACCGCTTACGGTGAGGTTTTGAGCCGCCTGGATACCGTCGGTCCCGGCCACGATTCTGAAGGTTCCGCCGAGAATGCTGATGTTACCGGCGCAGCCTGCGTCGGCATCTACCGCATCGGGATCGGAGCGAATGGCATCTGCCGCAGTTTCGGCGGTGATCACTCCCGAGTTTATCTGCATCAGGTTGTCGCTTGAGATCCCGTTCTTTGCGGAGGTTACGTTCAGCGTCAGATCGCTGATGTCAAGATATCCGTATTCGCCAACCTTGACGGCGTTCTTTGAATTTGAGGTCACGTTAAGGGTTCCCTTGCCGCCGATATAAAGGGAGGCATAGGATTTTGCCTTGATGACCGCGGATTCGGCGAGAAGATTTTCGGGATAGTTGTCGGCGTTGTTGTATGCCGTATCGGACAGGAAATTCTCATGTCCCTCAAGAGCTGTCAGATAAACCGATGCGGTGCTTTCCTTCTTCACGGTCAAAGGAGAGGTGAAGGAGGAGGAGAGATTAAGACCGCTAAGGTAGAGATATGCGTTTGAGGTAGCCGCCTTTTTTACGGAGACGGACATATCGTTGTTCTCTCCGAGGAAGACGTAGCTTCCTCCTTTTTTCTTGATTTCAACGCTGATTTTGTAGGTGTCGGTATTGGTGTAATAATCGTATCCGCTCGCATCCGTGCTCGGGGTGACCTCATATTCCTCGTCAAGAGAGTTTATTCCGACAATTTCGTAATTGGAATCGGAGCCCGGGAAAACGGTCACCCTGTCCTCCGAGAACACGAAGGTGGTGTATCCCAAGGCGACCTCGTAGGTCTTGCGACCCGATTCGCATACAACGGTCACTCTTGTAATGCCGCAGGCTTCTTCAAGTCTTTTAAGGTGAACGTTGCTGTCGGCAATATCCACCGACAGCAGGTCTGTCCTGTCGATATATACGTATTTGACTGAATCGTT
>CAZISP010000056.1:0-6608 GCA_964541955.1 uncultured Lachnospiraceae bacterium | reverse complement strand
CAGGCGCATCATCGCCGTCTGTATCTGCGGGCGTCGTATCGGTTGTCTGAGCGCCGTTGTTTTCATTGTTTTCATTTTTCTTCGCGTCCTCACCGCCGCAAGCCGCGAATGCGAAAAGCATTACGAAAGCCAGGACGAGAGCCATGATCTTTGTGAATTTCATTTTTAATTCCTCCGTAAAATTTGTGGGGTGGATACCCAAGTAACGCATATTATACAGCATAAATATTCATTTGTCAAGTGCTTTTTTGCATTTATGTCATTTTAACCATATTATCCGCCCAAAATTACCTACTTTATATTCAACAAAACAGGGCGAGAGCATTGAGAAACGCGCAGTACAGGAGCCAGACGACATGTATAAACATACATAATCCTGCAAAAAAATACACCTTTATGTATTCAAATGCCGCCATAAGAGTAAACAGAATGATCACAAGGCAGTTCCAAAAGGCAAGGAATATGACGTGTCCTCCGAAAAACAGCGGATACCACACCAAGTTAAATACAAGAGACACGATGAGATACATACTTCCCTTGTAAACGTACACCTGCTTTCTCGGAAGGTCGCAGGAGAGCACCGCGCCAAGGCAAAAGCCCACCAAGGCATACCAGAGCGTCCAGACAAGGGACATGACCCACGGCGGAGGAGAAACGTCTCCTATCCCCAACATTTTCAGCGTCAAATAGGGCGAACGGGAGAGAAAGCGGGACATAAATCCGAAAAAAAGCACGGTAAAAACACACACGAGAACTATCTTTCCGTTTATTCTGCACCCGTGCATGGCTCGCCTCAGCTTGCAAGATAATCCGTTCTTATGCAAAAAAATCACCTCACACAAATGTATGAGGTGATTTGATTTTATATTACCTTTGCTTGCCCCAAGAGGTGATCAGTCCTCTCTTGAAGGCATCAAAGTCAAAGTGCTCCCAACAGAACTGGTTATATTGCTTTTCCACGTTGGTGGTTCCGGCAAAAAGACCTCCAAGCTGGTTTACGAAAAAGGGATCACCCCACCAGCCGCCCGGCTCCGTGGTATCAGCCATGCTTCGCCAGACATACTGGGCATCTGTTACCGTCACCTGCACGGGGAAGTTTCTGTCCTCAATGTTAAGGAGTCCCACGTTTACGATGTTTGCCGAGGGACAGCAATCACTTGCAACGGCACCCGTTACCGAGTCATAGCGCACCATGACGTGAGTGGTGCAATAGCCCTTCGGCTCGGTGCCCTTTGCAAAGTAGCCCCACTCCGCGCGGCTTCCCGACGCACCTCTGGGGTCGGCATAACAAGCCTCTGTCATGAGAAGTCCCGAATCGCGGCAATATCTTGCGCGGACAACGGTATCGGGGGTTTCAAAGGTTTTCAGGGCTTCCCCGCCGCTTGCCGCCTCGTCTATATACTTTTGGTGAAGCTCGGTCATGATGGAATCCCAAATGGTTATGCAGGGATTACTGCTGAGGTTTGCCAAGGACTTGGGATACTCATAGCCATACCAGACACCGCCGATATAATAGGGCGTGTAGCCGATAAACCAACGGTCGTAGTCGTTTGAGGTGGTGCCCGTCTTTCCCGCGCAGTTCACCTTACTTTTAAGGGTGATCTTAGAAGCGGTGCCGCTTGTTACTACGTTGGTAAGCATCTTGGTCATAATGGCGGCGTTTTCTTCGGACAGAACGACGGTTCCGATATCGTCATTCTCAAGGATAACCTTACCGCTCGCGTCCTCAACGCGGAGATATGACTTTGCTTCATTGAATATGCCGGCGTTTGTGAACATGCCGTACGCCGCAGTTATCTCGCGGACTGTCACGCCGTAATTCTGCTGACCGAGAGCGAGAGCCGCGAGACCCTTATCGGTAAGCTTGGTGCCGTTTGACAGCTCAAGCAAATCTATCAGGCTGTCCATTTGCAGATAATTTTTACAGAAATCAAAGGAATAGTCAAGGGTAAGGTCGTTTAAGACCTTTACGGCGATGGTATTTTTCGATGACGAAATAGCGCTGTTGATATTCGTCAAGCCGTCATATCTGCTTGGCAGGTTGCTGGGCCAGGCGGTAGCGTTATCCGTGCCGAAATCATAGGGAGTATCGTCATAAACGGTGGCATAGGTTATCAGTCCCGCCTCAAGCGCGGGAGCATACACCGAAACGGGCTTGATGGACGAGCCCGCGGGGCGAACCGTTTGAGTTGCATAGTTTTGAATTCTGTTGCCCGTTTTTTCGCCTCGCTTACCCGCAACGCCCAGAATGTCGCCGGTATACGGGTCGATGATTATCATAGAGGATTGCGCGGGCATTCCGCTGGTGTGGGCGGGGAAGATGTCGGTCTCGCTCTCCCCTATCATGCCGTCCTTATATGCGTCATCAAGAAGATCCTGAACTTCCTTATCCATGCAGGTATATATCTTCAGACCGCCCGAATACACGAGCATGCTTGCCGCCTGCTGGGTGTATCCCGCCTCCACGAGATCATTCATAACGTCCTCGATAACCATGTCGGTATACCAAGAATTGATAGCTGTCGAAGAACTGTTTTCAACCGTATAGTTGAGAACGATCTCCTCGTCGATCACGGCATCGTACTCCTCTTGGGTGATTTTACCAACCTCCAGCATACGAGTAAGAACCGTTCTGCGGCGTTCGTCGTTTTCCTCGGGATGTGTAATGGGGTTATATTTCGAGGGGTTCTTTGTGATTCCCGCAATGCAAGCACATTCGTTGAGGGTAAGCTCGCTTACGTCCTTTCCGAAATACGTATTTGCCGCCGCCTGCACTCCGTAGCAGTTCTGAGCCAGGCTGATGATATTCATATACAGGGTCAGGATATCCTCCTTGGACTTCTGCTTTTCAAGATCAAGCGCCCAGAAGATCTCCTGAATCTTTCGCTGTATCTTATAGTCGTCTTCACCCGAAACGTTCTTTATCAACTGCTGGGTGATAGTTGACGCGCCGAACTCGTCCATAAATCCGAGGAAGAAGTTTACGCCCGCACCGATGGTTCTGTACCAATCGACGCCCTTATGCTGCATAAATCTATGATCCTCAATTGCAATAAATGCATCGCGGAGCGCCTGAGGTATCTGCTCATAGGGAACATAGATACTGTTCGCCGCGCCGTGAATCTCCGCCATCTCAACGGCCGTTCCCTCTCTCGCCACTCTGTCGGTATAATCGTAATAATAGAGAGTTGTGGTGGTCGTGGTGCTCGTAATATTCAGGTCGTATTTTTCAATATCGACCTCAAGCACTATGTTATTCTTCACGTATACGGCAAAGGTACAGCCGACGATAATCGCCGTAATGATGCCAACAAGAATGCAGGTCAGAAATGCATTCAGTATAAATACGAGAACACGCCCCGCCTTACTTCTTTTCTTTTTTTCCGTCTTAGGGCTCTCGCTCGGCTTCTCCTTTTTTCGGGGAAGCGGAAGCTCAACTTTTCCTATTTTCAAAATATCACATCCTTTTCGGTGGTAATATTATACACTGTTTTTTTGAATATATTATGAATTTCAGGTGATAATAAAAGCAAAATAATTATCACGGAGATCAACATGAAGAAATTCTTACTCGCATCAGTAATTGCCGTCAGCGTATTGACGGCAGTCTCGTCCGCATACGTTGCCGCCGATACCGCCATGCGGCTCAATCGCGCAAGTGCCTCCTCAACCAAGGAGATACGGGAGCTGAGCGCAAGGATATCGGAGCTTGAAGAGGACACGGAATGCTTTGCAATCCTCCGAGAGACAGGAGGCGTCATCGGGCTCTACGACAAGGACGGAGAGGTGCTTCTCTGCACCATCGACACCCCCGTTATCAGTCTGCCGGACAATGAACGCAGCAGGATAATGGTAGGTATGGAGGTGGAAAGTCCTTATCAATTTATGAAGCTCTTTGAAAGCTTATCCGAGTAGAAGTCGTCATTCGCACCGCTTGCAGGCTCTTGCCATTCCGGCTTTAAGTGCCTGCTCTGCCGTACCGCAGAGAACGTCTTTTGCACGGCTGAGCGACGGGCAGTCGGGCGAGAGGTGCCAGACCGAGCCCGAGGCCGTGTAATAAACCGTCTCATCACCGACGGGCAAAGCCTCGGTTTCCGTTGCCGTGTCGGGAGCGGCGAGGCTCTCCGCGGCGGCGGTCGTCTCCGAGAAATTCCAAAGCTCCCCGATATCTATCTCCTCCGCGATATACACAGGCTCAGACGCGCACCCAGTCGGGAGCAGGATGAGCAGGAGCATCTCACACAGCAGAAAGCATTTTTTCAAGAATTCTGATCTTGTTTTGTGACATTTCATAGGCTGTTTTATAATTTCCCGTTTTGCTGCAGCATCTCTCATAGTCCCTGCAAACAAAATACTGAACGGGAACGGGCAGAGAAATATCCGACGATATTTTTTCGAGAATCTCAGCCGCCTCCGTGAATTTTTCTTCTTCGATCAACCACATAGCCCGCAGGTGAAGTCCGAAGCTCTCATTATCCCAGGAATATTCCCCCCTGCTATCACCGCTGAAGAGAGAGGCATAGAGAGAAAAATCGCTGTTATGAGTCAAGGCGCATTTTTCGGGCAGGCTCACGTCAATACCGAGCGTTGGCGATACGTTCGCCATAAAATCAACATACGGTCCGATCTTCGCCGCCGCCATTCCGCCGTCAAGAACCGTCTTCTCGGAGAACTCAAGCGCCTCCTCAAAGTAAATGCAAGCTCGCCGCAGATTACCTGCGTCAAACTCCTCGATCCCAATATGAAGCGCGGACTGAGACGCAAAATAGACAAGCTCCTGGTCGTCCGTCTCGCCCGCGAGACATTCTATGGACAGCTGTCGGCAGATCGCCCATTCACAAAGCTTGTACGCCTGGACGATATTGGAGTAAGCGGAATATTTTCTGAATCGCGCCTCCTCATCGGGGCTGTCGGTGAGAAGATATCCCACAGGCACGCCAAGTCTTGATGCCAGAGTTATGGCAACGGGAAGGGACGGAGTCGCGACTCCGTTTTCGATCTTACTCAGCATATTGCGGGTAATAGTATCCCCCGCCAGATCCTTTTGCGTCAGCATCTTTGATGTTCTGACGTTTTTTATTTTTTCACCAATGCTCATTTTTCGAAAATACTGTTTCCCTCAGCGTCGATGCCGACGATGAGAGAAAAATTCTCAACTTCCATTCTTTTTACCGACTCACAGCCAAGCTCGTCAAATGCGATAACGTCGCATTTTTTGATCGCCTTTGCCGCAAGCGCGCCCGCGCCGCCAACGGCGCAGAAATATATGCCGCCCCGTCTTTTGAGCGCGGCCTTTACCTCGTCGCTCATCTGACCCTTGCCGATAATTCCCGCAAGACCAAGGTCAATCAGTCGGGGAGCAAAGGGATTCATGCGCGAGGACGTGGTGGGACCGCAGGAGCCAACGGCAAGGCCGTTTTTCGCGGGGGTAGGACCTGCGTAATAGATCACCGCGCCCTCAAGCTCAAAGGGGAGCTTTTCCCCGCGCTCGATCATGGAAACGAGCCTTTTATGCGCCGCATCACGGGCCGTATAAACAGTGCCGGAAAGGCTGACGGTGTCACCCGCTCTCAGCTCTCTCGCAACAGTCTTCAAATCGGAAACGTTTATTTTTTTCATTGCCTTCATTTCATCCGCGCTTTTGAAGCTTCGTTGCCTTTGGGGCTTCGGGACGGCGGTCGGTTGCTCTGCGTCGGGGTGTGTCGTCGATCTTTGCAACGCCGCTTTGAATCTTTCCGAGCATAGTGGATTCCATATCCTCAAGCTTTTCCGCGCCCCGGTTCATTCTTCCGAGAATGTCCTCAAAAGCCTTTTCGGTAACGCTCAGAGCGTATTCGCGCACAGCGGCGATCTCGCTCTTGCCCTCCTCGGATATAAATTTGAGATTCGTGAACACGGAATCGGAAGCGGCTCTCGCGCTTTCCTCAAGACTGCGCTTTCTTGCCTCCGTCTCCGCCCTCGACCTCTCGTCTCTGACTCTCGCTTCCTCATTTGCGCTGTCGATTATCTCCTGAGCCATCTTCTTGGCGGAAATAAGAGTTTCTCCGATGTTGCTGCTGTTCTCATCATAAAGCTGTGCCTTCTGGCGAAGCTCTTCAAGCTCTGTGTCGGTCTCCGCAGGCTCGGCGGGGGTGTTTTCCGCACTGTCAAGAATCGCCTGCATCTCGTCCTGGAGACGGACCACCTCATCCTGCTCCCGCTGAAGCTTTGCGGCAAGGTCGTCTCTCTCGGCTTCAAGAGCGGCAATCCTATCTTCTAGCTCCTTGAGAGCACGCTCGGACTTCTCTGCTCTGGATGTAGCCGCCTTCGCCTCGGCTTTTGCGTTTTCCTCACGCTCTGCCGCGTCCGAATTGAATTTTACAAGGTAGTTATTTACGTCCGATTTATTGTAACCGCGCATCGAAGTTCTGAACACTACGTTTTTTACGTCTTCCATATGACCTCTATTCCGCCCTCGGGCTTTTCTTAAAACTTATTCATTATATAATACCACGGAAATGAAAAATAATCAAGAGTTTTGTGTTATTTCTTTGAATCAACGAGAAATATTGTTTGGATTTATACAGAAATAAGAGATGAGTTTTGCCTCTGCGAGTTGAGAACAAACG
>CAZISP010000055.1:0-6625 GCA_964541955.1 uncultured Lachnospiraceae bacterium | reverse complement strand
TTTTGTCAGTGCCTCACAGATAAAATCCACCGACAGGTCGTTTATTGCTTCCTTTGATTTGTCGTAAAATCCTTTTTCCATGGGGCAGGAATCGGGATTGCAATGACTTGATACGCCGATGCCCGACATTTTCGCCATAGGATTTGAGCAGGTCTGCTCTTTTGCGGTGAGGATGACTGCTCTTGCGTCCGCGCCCGCCTCGACCATCGCCTTTGCGGCGCCGAACGCCTCTCGGCGGGTGCTCATTTTTGCGGTCAGATAAAATATCTTGTCGCACAGACCATCACCAAGCGCCTTTGCGGCAGGGTAGAGGGTCGAAATGGTTTTGCCTATGCCCGTTGGCGCCATGGCAAACAGCTTCGTGCCGTCGTGGATAGCCTTGTAGCACTCGGAAATAAGCTCCTTTTGCCCATCCCGCATGGTGTCGTAGGGGAATTTCATCTCACGAATTGAGCTTCTGATGTTTGTGGCACGGTTTAATTCAAGTCTCGCGTACCGTTCGATCGACGCAAGATAGGAGAGAAACGCTCTCGACAGTGCCGACGCGCTGAAGCTTTCCGACGCTTCCTTGTATTTGCCGTCGTCGCCCACAGGGGTGACAAGAACGCCCGTCACCGTTTCAAGCTCGTATTCCCGACACGCCATGTAGCAAAGACATATCAGTTTTGCGCGGTCGGGGTCCTTTTCGGGGGGCAGGTGCCGCGAGACGGTCTTTGACAAGTAAATCGTGCAGGCTTTGCCGTTCTTTTCCGCCAGCTCTGCCACGCCCGTGACGCTGTAATGCACGTCCCCGAAGGTGATATCAGCCTCAAGGGGCACCATCTCGTGCATGAACGGTGATTTTGTGGCAATGCGGCTCATGGATTTTTCGGCAACAGAGGGTCTTACGTAGCCTGTTTTTGCGCCGAGGCTGCCATGAAGCGTTGCAAGACGGCACAATTCGTCTACCTTGAGCGTAATACGCCCGTTGTCGTACTGCACGGCATCACCTCCCGAAAAAACGAATTTGTTGTGTTCAAACACAATCCCATTATATTTTATCATAAAAATGGAAGAATTTCAACCATATTGTTAAAATGTGTCCGAAAAATAATGGAACGGCACATTTTTTTGACGGCTGTGTGAAGGTTTTGCCTCTTTACTTGACAACAAGTCACGGCAGTGATAAAATATGATTAAAGAATAAATGATACGGAGCAGATATGAAAAAGATAAAGATATTTGCCTTGCTTGCGTCGCTTTTGCTGCTCTGCGGCTGTGTGATGCAGGATAACGGCTTTAATTTCGGAGACGACAGCGATCGCATAGTTCAGGACGGTGAGCTGAAGATACAGACCGAGCCGCTTTACGGCATAGGGGATTACTATATTATCCGCGCCGACCTGGCCTCCGATATCGAAAAGGACGCCATGATAAGGCTGAAGAATGCGGTCAAAAACGCGCTTGACATTGACTTGACCTCGTCCACCGACTGGATAGGCGAATGGGAAGGCGGAGCCCAGTTAGAGCACGACAAGGAGATAATCATAGGCGATACCGAGAGAGATGCCAGCCGTCAGGCGATGAAGGGACTTGCCTTTGGCGATTTTGTCATAAAGAAGACGGGTGATAAAATTGTCATCGTGGGCGGAAGCGACAGCGCCACGGCAAAGGCGGTCGATTTCTTCATCGAGCATTTTATCAACGTTTACGGCGGCTGTCTCGATATTCCTGCGGGTGAAGGATATATTTATTCTCACGATTATATGTTTGAGTCTCTGACCATCGACGGCGTGGATATATCCGAGTTTTACCTCTACGCCGTGCCGGGTGTGGACATTACGGGCGTTTCCGAGTATATAGCGGAGAATGTTTACGGTGTACTTATTCCCGTGGCGGAGGAGATGACATCGAGCAGGAAGTATATTATCTTTGACAACTCGGGGCTCATTGCAAACGGTTTTTCCATCGAGGTTAAATACGACGGAAATCTGTACGTGACGGGAAGTGCCGACACGGCGCAGTACGCGATTGAATATTTCAAGCACGACTTCTTCGAGGCGCTTGAGAGGAAATCAACCAACTGCAATATAGCCATTCAGGATAACTACACGGGCAACAGCTCAAAGATGCCTGATTACATGACGGAAGAGGAGATTATTGCGCGGCTGGAGGAGGCCTCTGTCTCGGAAGGCTTCCTTTCGGGCGAGCAGGGGGGCTCAAGCGCGACCCCTGACTATATAATCGAGAATTTCAAGACTGCCACGGGCAAGACCCCCGACGTTCTCTGTATCGACCTGCTGAGCTACGGATTGCATGCGGACGAGCTTACATACGCTGAGTTGAGTGAGGTCATCTGCCAACTTTCGGATTATTGCGAGCAAGGCGGCATCGTTGCCATAAGCGCGTATTTTGAAAATCCCACGGGTGGCTGGGAGCTTGGCGACAAGGTGACCGGCAGCCTGGGCTCGGCGGACAATTGGAACGCACTCGTCACCGACGGCACCGACCTAAACAAAAAATTCCGCCGTCAGCTTGACGTTGTGGCAGAAATATTGAAAGCGGTTTGCGATAACGGCATGACCGTGATCTTCAAGCCCTTTGAGGGCCCCAACATGGATAAATATTGGTACAGCACCTCGGGTGCGGGAGCCGACCCCGAAAGCTATGCGGCGCTGTGGAGATACGTTTACGGCTATATCACCTCAAAGGGCTGCAGCAAGCTTATCTGGCAGTACACGCCGTATGTGACCGAGGGCGCAACGGGGCTCTTTGACGCATATCCCGGTGACGAATATGTGGATATTATCGGCGGTGTGTGGCAGGACGTCGGGGTGAAAACGGTGTCGGAGGACTTTGCCTTCGGGCTTGCGCGGCACAGCAAGAGCGCGGGCGTGATGACCCTGAGCGTGAGCTCGAGGAAAATAAGCTCGAGCAAGGAAAAGCAGCTTTCTCTGTTCAACTGCCGCGACCTGGCGGAAGCGATTGTTTCCGCAAAGAAGAACGGCATAAGGATTCCCGCTGTCGTTACCTTTGGTACGTCCAGCTCGCCCGCGTGGCTGGGAGAGGGCGGCGCACTCCCTGAACACCAATAAATGAAGATTATTTTTAACCGAGAGTGTATTCGCCCGAAAAAACGGGCGAATACTTTTTTCTTTTTATGCATGATTCCTATTGCAAAAAGCAAAACTTTGTGATATAATAAACGAAATTGGTGGAAATGTCAAAAACAAACAAGCGTTTTTGGTCATTTTTGCAGTGGTTTGGTGGCTTTTGCCCGAAAGGAGACAAAATGGAAACTAAAAACTATTTAATCGTTGACAGCGTTGAGAAGCTCGAAGAGGCTATCGCACGCACGAGGGAGGCGCAGAAGAAATTCGCCACCTACACGCAGGAGCAGGTGGATAAGATCTTTCTGGCGGCCGCATCTGCCGCAAACAAGGCGAGAATTCCCTTGGCGAGAATGGCGGTGGAGGAAACGGGAATGGGAATCGTGGAGGATAAGGTCATAAAGAACAACTATGCCTCCGAATATATTTATAACGCCTATAAGGATTCAAAAACCTGTGGCGTAATTGAGGAGGACAAGGCTTACGGAATCAAGAAAATTGCGGAGCCTATCGGCGTGATTGCGGCGGTAATTCCTACCACAAACCCCACTTCGACCGCAATCTTTAAGTGCCTGCTGGCTCTCAAGACCCGCAATGCAATCATAATAAGCCCTCACCCCAGAGCAAAAAACAGCACCGTCTCAGCGGCGAAGCTGATTTACGAAGCAGCGGTTGCCGCGGGTGCTCCCGAGGGCATTATCAATTGGATAGACGTTCCCTCGCTTGACATGACGAACACCGTAATGAAGGAAGCGGACATTATCCTCGCCACGGGCGGTCCCGGAATGGTGAAGGCGGCTTATTCCTCAGGTAAGCCCGCCGTGGGCGTTGGTGCAGGTAACACCCCCGCCATCATCGACGATTCTGCCGATATACTTCTTGCGGTCAACTCCATAATCCACTCCAAAACCTTCGATAACGGCATGATCTGTGCCTCCGAGCAGTCGGTTATCGTTATGGAGAGCATTTATGATGCCGTGAAGAACGAATTTGCGGCGAGAGGCTGTTATTTCCTGGATGACGAGGAGACCGAAAAGGTTCGCCACACCATCATCATAAACGGCGCGCTGAATGCGAAGATCGTGGGTCAGACTGCCGCCAGAATAGCGGAGCTTGCAGGTGTGACTGTCCCCGAGGGTACCAAGATACTCATCGGTGAGGTGGAGAGCGCAGAGCTTTCCGAGGAGTTTGCTCACGAAAAGCTCAGTCCCGTCCTTGCCATGTACAAGGCAAGAACCTTTGAGGAGGCTTTGGAAAAAGCGGAGCGATTGGTCGAGGACGGGGGCTTGGGTCATACGTCAAGCATTTATCTTGACACGGTGACTCAGCAGGATAAGCTGAGGGTGTTTGCCGCTCGCATGAAGACCTGCCGTATCCTTGTAAACACGCCGTCCTCACACGGTGGAATCGGTGATCTCTATAACTTTAAGCTGGCTCCGTCTCTTACTCTCGGCTGTGGCTCCTGGGGCGGTAACAGCGTATCCGAGAACGTAGGTATAAAGCACCTGCTCAATATTAAAACCGTGGCAGAAAGAAGGGAAAATATGCTTTGGTTCCGCGCACCTGAGAAGGTTTACGTAAAGAAGGGCTGCCTGCCCGTGGCTCTCGACGAGCTGAGAAGCGTCAGAGGCGCAAAGAAGGCGTTTATCGTCACCGATACCTTCCTCTATCAGAACGGCTACACCAAGCCCATCACCGATAAGCTGGATGAAATGGGCATCACTCATACAACTTTCTTTGACGTTCAGCCCGATCCCACGCTGAAAAACGCTCAGGACGGCGCAAAGCTGATGCGGGCGTTTGAGCCTGACACCATCATAGCCTTGGGCGGAGGCTCCGCTATGGATGCCGCCAAGATAATGTGGGTTCTCTACGAGCATCCCGAGGCGGACTTTATGGATATGGCCATGCGCTTTGTGGATATCCGCAAGAGAGTTTACACATTCCCCAAGATGGGCGAAAAGGCGTATTTTATCGCTGTTCCCACCTCTGCGGGTACAGGCTCTGAGGTGACCCCCTTCGCGGTTATCACCGACGGCGAAACGGGCGTAAAATATCCCCTTGCCGACTATGAGCTGCTCCCCGATATGGCTATCATCGACACCGATTTCCACATGAGCGCACCCAAGGGGCTGACAGCGGCTTCGGGTATCGATGCCGTAACTCACGCCGTTGAGGCTTACGCCGCAATGCTTGCGACCGATTACACCGACGGCCTTGCGCTACAGGCTCTCAAGAATATATTCAAGTATCTGCCCCGTGCCTACGAGAACGGTCAGACAGACGTTGAAGCCCGCGAAAAGATGGCTAATGCGGCTACTATGGCGGGTATGGCATTTGCCAACGCGTTCCTTGGGGTTTGCCACTCTATGGCGCATAAGCTGGGCGCCTTCCACCACCTGCCTCACGGCGTTGCCAACGCTCTTATGATAGAGGAGGTAATTCGCTTCAACGCAAGCGAAGCGCCTGCGAAGATGGGTACCTTCTCGCAGTATGACCACCCACACACTCTTGCACGTTATGCCGAAATTGCCGATCACCTGGGGCTTGGCGGCAAGACCGACGAGGAGAAGCTCGAAAACCTTATCAAGGCTATAAACGAGCTGAAGGCAAAGGTTGGAATCAAGGAGACTATCCGCGATTACGGCATTGACGAGCAGGACTTCCTTGACCGCCTTGACGACATGGTTGAGCAGGCGTTCGACGACCAGTGCACGGGCGCCAACCCCCGCTATCCTCTCATGAGCGAGATAAAGCAGATGTACCTCAACGCTTACTACGGTAAGCACTTCGTTGAGACAGAGAAGCCCACCGCCCCCAAAAAAGCGTAATTTACGGAGGATTAAAGAATGAAACTTGATAATATCATTGCAAAGAGAAAGCATAAAACGGTCTACCGCGACGGCGACCGCTGCATCAAGGTCTTTGACGCGGACTATTCAAAGGCAGACGTGCTCAATGAGGCTCTGAACCAGGCGCGCATTGAGGGCACGGGGCTGAACATTCCCAAAATTCTCGAGGTCACAATGGTCGAGGGCAAATGGGCTATTGTTTCCGAGTTCATCGAGGGCAAAACTCTGGCTCAGATGATTGAAGAAAGCCCCGAGAGAAAGGACGAATATCTTTCTCTCCTGGTAGACGTTCAGCTGTCGGTGCACGAGAAGACCTGCGCGCACCTGAACAAGCTCAAGGACAAGATGAATGGCAAAATAAGCCAGTCCGCTCTTGACGCCACCACCCGCTATGAGCTTCACACCCGCCTTGAGGGTATGCCCAAGCATAAGAAGGTCTGCCACGGCGATTTCAACCCCTCCAACGTCATCATCACCGAGGACGGCACGCCCTATATCATCGACTGGTCCCATGCCACCCAGGGCAACGCCTCTGCCGATGCGGCACGAACCTACCTTTTGTTCTGGCTCAGCGGCGACAGCGAGAGTGCCAAGAGATATCTTGAGCTGTTCTGCAAAAAGAGCAACACGGCAAAGCAGTACGTTCAGAAATGGATGCCCATCGTTGCAGCTTCCCAGTCCGTT
>CAZISP010000054.1:0-6665 GCA_964541955.1 uncultured Lachnospiraceae bacterium | reverse complement strand
GTGCCGTAAATGGGGGGATTTATCGTTCTGAGCATATAAGGAATTGCTCCGATGTGATCCTCGTGACCGTGGGTCAGAAAAACGCCCCTGATCCTGTCCGCATTCTTTTCAAGATAGGTCATATCGGGGATAACGAGGTCAATACCAAGCATATCCTCGTCGGGAAAGCCCAGACCGCAGTCAACCACGATAAGATCATCCTCATACTCAATGGCAGTCATGTTCTTTCCAATCTCACAAAGACCGCCGAGAGGAATAATTTTAATTTTGCCCGTAGGCTTTTTTGCCATATATTCTTCAGTTCCTTTCCGATGCCGCAGCATCTCTAATACCATATGTAAATAAGCGTGAAAAAAGTAACCTTTACCGTATCTGCCACACACGCCCCGACAGAAAAGCTAAAGGTCTCAATTTTAAGTTTGATTCCGCCAAAAGGGCGGCAACGCTCAAGCGGGATAAACCCATCGACGGGCATTATACCATATTTTTCCGCATTTGTCAAGTGACGGCAAGAGAGAGCAGCACCACCCCCACTCCCGTGGCAAGTCCGAGCAAAAAGAAAATGAATTTCCACGCATGGGGAGACACGGTCTTTTCCCCGGATTTTGCGGGCTTTGTGGCTTCAACTATCCGATTTGCCTCACAGAGCAGCTCGGGCAATCCCGTCGCCGATCCCCCCGCGCGCAAAATAAAATAAGCCTCCTCGAAAATATCCCCGCTTTTCCCTCTTAAAATAACAACCTGCTTCTGACAGCCTCTGAGCATATGGACTCCTCCTTTCCTCCGAAGGATTCTTGACCGTTTTTTTACCATATATTCGCGCCGCCGAAAAGAACAAGGCATAAAGTGCAGAAAAAAACACAAAAAAGAGCAAAAGCCCCGTTTTGCAATATTATTCTGCATATTTCGACACAACATATCGTGCCGAGACAAAAAAATTTTACAAAATGTTGTATTATTTTCTGAAATCCCCTTGACAGCGACAGAAAAAAAGTATATAATACACACATGGAAGAAATTTACAAATACACAAAATACTTACAAAACTCAGAGAGGAAGGTATCGCATATGAAATCAACGGGAATCGTTCGCAAGGTAGATGAGCTTGGAAGGATCGTGCTCCCCATGGAGATCAGAAAAACCATGGACATAAAGGAAAAGGACGCAATTGAGATTTTTACGGACGAGGACAAGATCATTTTAACGAAATACCAACCCTCCTGCATTTTCTGCGGAAACGCGGACGACGTGGTGTTTTTCGGCGGCAAGCGCGTTTGTCACGCTTGCATTGAACAGATAAAAAGCATTTGAATAATGAAAAACGACGGCATCTGCCGTCGTTTTTCATTATTCAAAATAAGTCGCCTCCGCCATAGCGCAAAGAGCGTGATAAACAGGAAGATGAAGCTCCTGAATTTTGAAGGTTTCGGTCTCGGGAACCTTTACCGTCACGTCCGAAATTTCGGACAGCCTGCTTTCACGTGCGCCCGTAAGCGCGATTGCGGCAATTCCCTTGGCTTTTGCCACAGTCGATGCATAAACGCAGTTTTTCGAGTTGCCGGAGGTGGAGATCGAAATAAGAAGATCCCCCTCTCTGCCAAGCCCCAAAAGCTGCTGAGCAAAGGTCATGGTAGGCTCTGTGTCGTTCAGAAACGCTGTTGTCAGCGCAGGGTGAGACGTGAGCGCTATGGCAGGAAGCGTCCCCTCAAGGGTGCTTGCCAATTCCTCGCCCTCATCGCCCAGTGTCCGAAGTGCCGAGGCGGTGTCCTCGGAAATTTTCCGTTTGAATCTGAAGCTTTTCAAAAGCTCTCCGACGATATGCTCGCTGTCCGAGCAGCTACCGCCGTTTCCACAGGTAAAAATCGTGCCGCCGCGGTTGTATGTGGCACAGATCATGTCATACACTGCCAAAATATCCTCCCGACAGCCCTCAAGCGCGGGATATCTTTCAAAAAGCTCCTCAAAAATGAGCTTTACGCTCTCTTTCATCTTAAAAACCTCTTTTCTGCTCCAAAAGCCATTCTATAACGTCGGTTGTAAGGTACGCGGGGTCCCAGGAATTGTGCTCAACGCCGGGAAAAACGGTGAATTTGGCATTGCCGCCCGCTTTGTTCACGCCGTCCACCATCATCTGCGAGTTCTCAATAGGCACCACGTTGTCCGCATCGCCGTGGAAAGCCCAGACGGGCATGTCGCGCAAAACCGACGCGCGCCAGGAAAAACCGCCGCCGCAAACGGGAGCGATAGCGGCAAAACAGTCGTGATAGGTTATGCCCATCTCCCATGTTCCGTAGCCGCCCATGCTGATCCCCGTGCAATAGAGGCGGTCTGTGTCGGCGCCGTACTCCTTTGCCACGCGGTCAATCAAATGCTTCACCGAGATGACGATATTGTTCCAGACGATATCCTCGGGGCACTGGGGGCAAAGCAGAATAAAGGGATATTCCCTGCCCTCACCCGCATATCTTGGCAGTGCGTTCTTCTCCAAAATGCGAAGCGCCTCCTCGCTGCCGTCACCGCGCTCTCCCGCGCCGTGAAGGAAGGTCACCAGGGGGTATTTTTTGCTTTTGTCGAAATTTTCGGGCAGGTAAATATAGTAGCCTATGTTTATCTCGCCGCCCATGTAAACCGAACTGATCCTTTTCATGTTTGATTCCTTTCTTCGCTTGCCTGCACAGCCAAGGCGAGCGCCGCATAATCACCGATATTCTCACCAAGCCCTGCGGGCACGACGCGGCAACAAGCAAGTGCCTCGGGCAAGCATTCACACTTCATTACCCGCATCATGTGGGGTTCAAGCAGATCGGCGGCACGCATAAAAACGCCGCCCAAAATTATCCTTTGAGGGTTAAGCAGGTCAACGAGAATGCTCAAGATCTCGCCCAGCTTCTCGCCGCACGAGCGGTAAATACCGAGACAGGTCTCGTCACCCTCACGGGCAAGCTCACATATTAGCTTCGCGCTGATATTTTCTTCGCTTTCGGCGCGCTCGAGCAAAATCGACCTTTCGCCACGCTCGATCTGTTCGCGAACGGCGTTTCTGCCCATCTGAGCCAAGCCTCTGCCACTGCAAAATCCCTCACATGAGCCCGCCTTGCCGAAGCCCACGGGACCGTCGGGGCGCAGACGCACGTGTCCGATCTCGCCCGCCGTGTCACAGCTTCCGCTGTAAAGCCTGCCGCCAAGGATAAGTCCGGAGCCAAGTCCCGTGCCAAAGGTGAGAAAGATAACGTTTTCAAATCCCCGCCCCGCGCCGAAAAGCCATTCCGCCGCCGCACAGGCATTTGCGTCGTTCTGCAGCTTTGCGGGAAGGGAGAAGCGCCTCTCAAAAAACTCGGTGACCTGCACGTTATCCCATCCCGGGAGATTGGGAGGAGACATGACTACACCCCTTTCGGCGTCAAGAGGGCCGCCGCAGCTGATTCCGATGCCGCCAAATTCATCCGGCTCGTGCCCGGACAAAAACCTCTCGCATATCACAGCGAACTTCTCAAGCACCACCGAGGGCGCGCCCTCGGTCTTGAATTCCTCGCGGCGAAGAATCCTTATATCCCCGTCGCGCTCGGAAAAACCGAGGCTTGCGGCACATTTGGTGCCGCCTATGTCAATTCCAATATAGTACATTCAAACCTCAAAAATCGAAAACGTACGGCAAGGGTTCGCTTCTTTGAGGCTGATCCTCAAAGCCCTCAAATTCATCGTAGAAGCCTACCGCTTTCATACATTTTACATAATAACCGTAGTCTATGTCAAGTATATTTGTGAAATAATGGTTGACAAATTTTTCTCCGTCGTCCTCGCGCTTCCATTCAATAAGCAGGAATCGCTTTTCGGCAGTTTCGGCAACAGCCCCAAGCTCCGTCACCTCGTATTCCGCAACCGTTGCCTGCCCGCTTATAAGTATCTCTCCGCTCTCAACGTCACGAACGCAGTAGCTTATCCGCCCCTCCGCTCCGTCGTTTACCGCCGCCAGAGTATGCGCGCCGTCCTTCGGCTCACAAAGCATGAGGCAAAGGCCTTGCTGAGACCGCTTCACATAGTGGTATGCCAGCTTCTTTGCACCGTAGTAGTCAACGATGCCGTCCGAAATCTGAGGCCAGCCGTCAACCAGATTCCACCAAATCAGACCGCCCTTGTGCTCGCGGTCATAACGGAAACGCTCAACAAAGTACTTCTTCGCCTCGGCCTGGGATATCTGACTTGCTCTCGCAAAGTCCTCAAGGTTGTCGGGCTCCTTTCCGAAAAGGGTTATGACCTGATTTGCCATGAGGGGTATGCGGTATTTTTCAAAGCAATTGGGGCTGTCGAAATTGAAAGCGGTTGCGTGAACAGACCAATCGTTTTTCGCCCACGTGCCGTATTTTTCCCATTGACCGTCGTCACCGAGCTTTTCCCCCTCGCGCGTCCAATGCCAGAGCTGCTCGGGCGAGATGAATTTCTCAAGGGACTGCGGCGAGGGACAGCCGTGGTAGCCGATCTCGCTTGCATAGCAGGCTTTGGGATTAAGATAATATTCCCCCTTGAAATAGTCGCGAGGTCCCCAAAGGTGAGCCTCGGCGGCATCCCAACGGTTTCCCGATTCCAGCAGCACGTCGCTAAGATACGGAGACGAAGGCAGGAACGGACGGGAAGGATCGTGCAATCTCAGCACCTCCGGGATTATTTTGCGGGTAAGCGCATTGTCCGAGGGGGTCATGCCCTGCAGCTTTTTTCCGCCCCAGAAATATGCCTCGTCGCACTCGTTGTCCCCTGCCCAAAGGGCGATAGAAACGTGATTCCTCAGCTTCTTTACCACAGCCGAGACCTCTTCAAAGAAGCGGCTCTGAAAATCCTCGTCCTGGGGATAAAGTCCGCATGCCATGCCGAAATCCTGCCATACCATAATACCGTTCTCGTCACAGTAATCGAAAAATTCGTGATCCTCGTATACGTTTCCGCCCCAGCATCGAACGATATTACAGCCCATATCCGAAAGCATGGGCAAAACCCTATCAATGCGCTTTTTGTCAAAGGAGTGAAGCGCATCGACAGGCACCCAGTTGGTGCCGTAGGTAATTATCTTCTTGCCGTTGACAACAAAATAAAAGTGCGCGTCGGGCTCGGTGGAAAGGTCTGTGCGGTGAAGCTCAACGGTGCGCAGACCCATGCGATAGCGGTACTCGTCAACCACCTCGCCCTTGTATTTAAGGGTCACCACAACGTCATAGAGATTTGGCTGACCAAAGTTGCGGGGGTACCAGAGCATAGCGTTTCTCACCGTCACCTCGGGAAGTATGCTGTTATGCCACATGGTCATGTCGGCAAGTGCAAAGGTCGAGTCACCGCATTTTGCGGTGATGCCGACGGTATAGTCTCTTGGGTTATCCTCATGCAAGGTCGTGTTCACAAAAAATCTGAGCGCGGCGGTCTTTTTTTTCGCATCCACGTCCAGAGTCACGCCGTAAACGTCGTCAATTCTGTCCTTTTTTCGTTCCACGATATAGCAGGAGCGCCAGATGCCTCCCGAGACGATTCGTGGCATGATATCCCAGCCGTACATATGCGCCGCCTTGCGGAAATAAACGGAAGAGGTGCGGTGCTGATGTATGCGCGTGCCCGCATCAAACTCATATTTTCTCGCCGCAATGGTGGCGGGCAGAATATGGACCACCAGCTCGTTCTCTCCCTCTCTGAGGCTCGGGCAGTCAAATTGGTGCTCGATGAACATATTTTCGCACCGGCCGACCCTGACGCCGTTGAGGAATATCTCGGCGGCGGTATCAATGCCCTCAAAGATGAGCTTGTTGTCGCCCTTCGCATTGCCGTCAAATCTGAAGCGACGGGTGTAAATCATGTGATATTTTTCAAGATCGCGCGCGACCTTTACGTTATCGGTCTTATAGAGGTCGGGAATTATCCCGGCGCGAAAAAGGTCGCGTTCAAAGTTTCCCGGCACCTGTGCGGGGAGTGAGGGATAGCCTGTTTTTTCAAGGCTTTCAACCGTTGAAATATCAAAGCCATCGTCTGTAAACGTGCGGTTGGGAACGTAATAGAGCGTCCAGCCGCTATTTGAATCAAGCAGAGTTTTTCTTGAATTTTGTGTCATTTTTTGTCCTCCCGAGGGGAATCCGTTACCCCTTATTCATTGTACTGTGTTCCTCCCTCGTTTTCAATAAGAAAATGCAACTATTTATATAAAAATTCAACGAATATATTGACCATCACCTCGTTTTTGACTATAATAATAACAAATTTCAACATTATCACAAAAAATGAGGTTAGACCATGCCCGCAAATTACATGAAATCCCCGCACTTGGAAAACACAAGCGGCAAGGCGGCACTGTCCGTGCAAAAAAGAAAATATGACCCTGTTTGGGCATGTCCGGGCGAATACCACTGGCACGATTACTATGAAATGGAATTTTTTTGCACGGGCTCGGGAACTCATAATTTCAACGGCAGGCAAACCGAGTTCTCGGCGGGATATATGTTTCTCGTGACCCCCAGCGACTTTCACCGTCTCTCGTCAAGCGAGGATCCGATGCACTACTACAACGTAAATTTCAACGAGCCGGCAATGCCCAATGAGATCCGATCGTTTATCGAGTCCTACAACGCCCCCGCAGAGGTGATGTTGACGGACGAGGAGATGTGGCTCGTCTCAAGGGAGCTGGACAGCATTAT
>CAZISP010000053.1:0-6680 GCA_964541955.1 uncultured Lachnospiraceae bacterium | reverse complement strand
GTTATATTCTTATCCGCGAAAGAAGATGCCTTTTTTACGCAAAGCAATACCCTATGCAAGTAATACCGTTCATCTCAAAGCACCTCCGATCCTGTTCTACACTTATTATACCATGTGAAGGCCAGTTTGTCAATATTTCCCGTTTCCGGGACGTCGTCCCCTACAAGGAACAATCAACCTTATTGTAGGGGCGAACATAAGCGAACAAGTTCGCTGTCGCCCGCTTGGGCAATACTTCTTGTGTGGCGGGCGACCACTGGTCGCCCCTACAGAATACGATGTGAGGTCATCTTGTTCGGGTGTAGGTGAACGTTATCTTCTGTTTTGTAGGGGCGAACAGTGTTCGCCCGAAAAAATACCGCTCGGTATCCGAGCGGTATTTTTATTTCAAAATTTTCTCAATCCTGAGCATCTTTCGATATTTCACGAAATAGGCACGGATGAGCATGGAGAGCGCGATGTCGAAAACGATAAACGTTACGTTCCCGATGACATACAGTGCGATGATGTAAAGCTTCGTCAGTCCCGGAAGAGTAAAGACGAACTTTGCAAAAAGGATAATTGCCGTCATCGACAGGTTGAAAAATCCTATTTTGAAAAGAAGCCTCAGTCCGTTTGAGCGAAGCTGCTCAATCTTTGCTTTCAGCATGGGGTAGTAGCCCGCCATGCAGGCGTAGATCAGCGCTCCGAACTTATTTGGTAGCAGAAGAAGAGACAGAAGCGAGGTGACCGCGTACACAAGCCAGGGGTATGCGCCCCCGATTTCCGAGATGACGATGACGCAGAGCATTGACGCAATTGCCGCCGCGGAAAGATCAAGCACCTCGATAATGGCACCCATGTAGAGGAGCACTACCCCAAGCGCGGAAAAGACTGCGCATAGGGCGATCTTCTTTGACTTTTTTATCTCTTTTTTCTTTGGAATCTCTATTTTTATTTCGGGTCCCCTGTTGTCAGCAGCAGCCAATCAGATCCCCTCCCATACATTCGCAGCAGCAGTCGGCGCAAATGAGCGTGTTGCAGATGTCGCAGGCATTGCATGAGCTTGCTCCGCCGCCGTGTTGGGTGTAGCCGCCGCGATTCGTGCCGTACGAACGCACGCGAGCGCGCATGGAACTGTATTCCGCATTGGTGGGATCCATGGAGCAGGCGGTGTCAAAATAACTCTGAGCGTCGAAAATACTGCCCTGTCTGAGGCACACACAGCCCATGAGGAACTGCCACTCGGCGCCCCTGTCCGCTATGGGGATAGAATTGAGCATGGAGGCGGCTTGGGCGATATTTCCGTTGTTTATGTGAACTCGGATAGCCGTATAGGTATCGTTTGAGCCGGCACTGTTAAAGCCACCGAAGCTGCCCGACGAGCCTGACGCGCGCATCTTCTGTATTTCGTCGTATGCCGCGTTGATCTCCGCCATTTTTTCGCTTGCAAGATCAGCCAAATCACTGTCCTTGTATTTGTCCGGGTGATATTTTTTGGCAAGATTCCTGTACGCTTTTTTTACTTCGTCATCGGTGGCGGTAGGGGAGACCCCAAGCACCTTGTATGGATCTGTCATTTATAATTTCCTTTCGAGTGTGTTTATATCAGCTTGGCGAGTCGGTGCATTTCGGGCAGTCCTCGCTATGGATTATATTTTTCGCTTTCATAGGCATTCCCAGATAAAGCAGGTTGCCAAGCACCCCCCCAAGATCGGCTCTGCCGTCGAAGGAAATAAGGTCGAGGGCGTTTGCGGCATCTCCCAAGGTGGTGGTGAGCGCCGCCTCGATATCCTTCTTTATCTCATCTCCAAGCTCGCGGTCGCCGTAAAGGCACAAAAAGGGATTGTATCGCCCTTTTTCTTTGTCCTCGGCATAATCGTCGATGGCGTCCATAACGTATATCCAGCGCCCGATGCAATGCCCGAAGCTGTGGGCAATTTTTTGCTGTGAGCCTTCAAGACCAAAGGCGAAGATTTGAGCCAATATATCCCCGAAGATATCGGCAGGACGGTCAACGGAGGGAGTTTTCGCCCTTTCAAGCTCGGAAAGCTCGTTCAGCCTTTCTTCGATATATAAATCAAGCTCGGGCAGGGCAAGGCGGGCCTTTTTGTAGCCTCCGCGGAAAATTGCCTTTGCCGCCTTCGCCTTTTGCCGCTTTGCGCCCCTCTCGTCCGAAATGTCGTCCAAAACCTTGCGGTACGCCAAGATTATCTCGGCGCGGGCGGCAAATTCAAGTGCGTCGCAGACCTTTATGCTCAATCTTTTACGGCAGGGGTGCGCGATACAGCGCTTTTTCTCAAATTCGGGAATCTCGCCCGTTACGGCGAGCCGAAAAAGAACAAGGAGCGTGAAATCATAGCTCAATCCCAGACGGGAGAGCTGTCCGCCCGTCTTGCCCAGAGCTCTGCAAAGCCCGCAATAAGCCGCACGGTAATACTGTTGCTCAATTATCTTGAGCTGTGGCTCGTAGGGTCTTATATATCCAAGCATGAAATCACCTCACCCATATATTCTACAGCATTTTTATCAAGCATATATCAACTTTTTGTAAATTTTGCCGCGGTTTTTGATTCAAAGCACTTGACAGAGAAAGGGTGTGGTGCTATAATATGCGTAAGGTAAAATTTTACCTCAGGGGTGCCAACTCGCAAATGCGAAGGCTGAGATGGGCTACGGTCCGAACCCTTTAACCTGATACGGATAATACCGGCGAAGGGAGTCATAACAAGGGCTATTGCTAGCTATGCCTTTTTTTGTGGTCTCACGGTATTTCCGTGAGAATTTTTTATGCAATTTTTGCGGAAAGGTGTAGTTGAAATGAATTCAAAAATAAACGTTCGGAGGCTCGTTCTGTCCTCCATGCTTTTGGCGCTGGCGGCGGTTCTCGCCTTTGCCTGCGCGTATATCCCGTTCTTAAATCTCCCCTTTGGCGGCGGATTCACTATCGCGAGTATGCTTCCCATCGTTCTCATAGCCTATATGTTCGGCACTCGGTGGGGGCTTGCTTCGGCGCTGGTATATTCCTTTATCCAGCTTGCCTTCGGCGCTTTTACGGGCGGCGGTTACGTAATCTCGCTATTTACCGTTGGAAGTGACGATTTTATGGGATACGGCGCGGCGGTCTGGATCTGCCTCATCGACTATATTATTGCCTACACGCTGCTTGGTTTCGGCGGAATTTTCAGAAACAAGATGAAGAAAACTCCCGCTATCGTGCTGGGGACCGTCGTTGCTCTCTCTCTGCGCTATCTTGCCCATATCGTCTCGGGATATATCTTCTTTGGCGCCTGGGCTGAGTGGTTTTTCGGACAGGAGGGCTTTTACAAGATCGGTGAGACTATTCTCTCTGCCTTCTCGGGTAACGTTTTGGGTATAATTTACTCGGTTTTCTACAACGGTCTTTATATGATCCCCGAGATAGTGATCACCGCCGTTGCCGCCGTTGCGGTCTCGCAGATAAAGGTGATAAAAAAATACGAATAATCTCGGAAGAGGTGAATCCCCGACAGATTTCAATGATCTGTCGGGGATTTTGTCATTGTGAGATCATGCAAAGGTTTCCGAAAAAATTTGTCTCAGAATTTCATAGGGTATATCCTGCTTTGGGAAGATTTGCACCATTCCCCGGGGTGTGATTTTGTAGCCGGTTAAATCGTCCTTATGCCCAAGCACGGCGCGCGCTTCAACGTTAATGTGATCCTTGAACGGAATAAGCCTCACAAAGGAATCACCAACGTAATAGCTTGGCAATCTCGCCCACAGCATTTCGTTTGGCTCACACGGGGCGCTTTCAATGATTAGATTTCTCAAGCTGTTGAAGGTATCAACGATTTCACCCGGATATTTGTCTATATGGTTTTTTATCTGCTCGTTCATTTGTTTTGCCTCCCGCTCATCTGCCTGCACGATTATTATAGCACGAAAATAAATAATTGCAAGAGCGTGCCGTGCGCAAACGGTTGATTTTTGGCATCATATCCGATTTTTTCTTTGCCATGCAAATCAATCCGTTATTTTGCTGTAAAAGAGGCTTTTTTTACAGCTTCTTTTCTCGCTGATTTTGTATTGACCGCGGGAGAAAAAGGTGGTAAAATAGTATTATGGAAATTATGCCCGTTTCGGGCTGACTTTACGCGAAAGGGAGTAAAACATGATAAAAAGACTTGCGGCCTGCGTCCGTGAATACAAAGCGGCAGCTCTGCTGACGCCCTTGTTTATTATGGGCGAGGTTATTATCGAGTGCTGTATTCCTCTCCTCACCGCTCAGCTTATCGACAAGATCGAGGGCGGCTGTGAAATGGATGTCATCCTCAAATTCGGAGGACAGCTGCTGATTTTGGCGTTTCTGTCTCTCACGTTCGGCTTTTTGGCGGGAAATTCTGCCGCTAAGGCATCCTGCGGATTCGCGAAAAATCTTCGAAACGACGTTTTCAAAAGCATTCAGAGCTTCTCGTTTGCGAATATTGATCGCTTTTCAACCTCAAGCCTGGTGACTCGTCTCACCACTGACATCTCAAACGTTCAAATGGCGTTTATGATGATAATCAGAACGGCAATCCGCTGTCCCATGATGCTTATCTTTTCCTTCGTTATGTCTATTCGTCTGGGCGGCAAGCTTTCTCTCGTATACGCCGTCATTATCCCTATCCTTGGATTCGGACTTTTCAAAATCATCTTTACCGTGATGCCTTTCTTTAAGCGAATTTTCAAAAAGTACGACCGCTTAAACGAATCCGTTCAGGAGAACATCAAGGGAATGCGGGTTGTGAAATCCTTCGTTCGCGAGGATTTTGAAAAGCAGAAGTTTGCCGTGGCATCCGAGGACGTTGCCTCTGATTTTACCAGAGCCGACAAAATTCTTGCATTGAACTCTCCTCTCATGCAGTTTTGCATCTATTGCTGTATGATTTGTCTTTCGTATTTTACCTCCCGCATCGTTATAACCACGGGCGGCGCGCAGTACGGTCTCGGCACGCTCACAGGCATGAATACATATTCCATGCAGGTGCTCATGAGCATGATGATGATCTCCATGGTTTTCGTTACGATCTCCATGTCCATCGAGTCTGCACGAAGAATCGTTGAGGTTCTTGACGAAAAAAGCACTATTGTAAGCCCCGAAAACGCGGCTGTTGAGGTGAAGGACGGCGAGGTCGTGTTCGACAACGTTTCCTTCAAATATTCCGCCGAGGGCGAGAAGTTTGCCCTTGAAAACATCAGCTTCACCATAAAGAGCGGTCAGACCGTCGGTATAATCGGCGGCACGGGCAGCTCAAAAACAACTCTCGTCAACCTTATCTCCCGTCTCTACGACGTGTCCGAGGGTAAGATTACAGTAGGCGGCGTTGACGTCCGCGATTACGACCTTAACACCTTGCGCAACAACGTGGCGGTGGTTCTTCAGAAGAACGTGCTCTTTTCGGGAACAATTAAGGAAAATCTCCGCTGGGGTGACCCCGATGCTACGGACGAGGAGCTTGAGAGGATATGTAAGCTGGCGCAGGCGGACGATTTTATCCGTTCCTTCCCCGAGGGCTACGACACCTTTATAGAGCAGGGCGGTGCCAACGTTTCGGGTGGTCAGAAGCAGAGGCTTTGCATTGCCCGCGCGCTTCTGAAGAAGCCCAAGGTTCTCATTCTCGACGATTCGACTTCGGCGGTGGACACAAAGACGGACGCGCTTATTCGCCGTGCGTTCCGAGAGGAGATCCCCGGCACGACCAAGTTTATCATCGCACAGCGTATTTCCTCGGTTGAGGACGCTGACGTTATTATCGTTATGGAGGGCGGAAGAATAAGCGGTATCGGCTCTCACTCGCAGCTCCTTGAAGGCAATGAAATCTACCGTGAGGTATATACGTCGCAGACCAAAGCGGGAGGGGAGGGTGAAAATGAATAAGCAGAAGTTTCAGGCAAAAAATGCAGGCAGACCTAAGGCTAAAAAGGGAACCTTACTCCGACTTCTGAAGATGCTCTTCGCCGATTTCAAGGGACTTCTTATCCTTGAGATTCTTCTCATCGGTCTGTTCGGGCTTATCAGCACCGCTCCCGCAATCTACGTGCGGACTATCGCGGGCTATATTGCACAGGGCCTTGAGCGGGTAAAGGCGGGGGAGGTCGGAGCGGCGGTTTACGCCGATATGTCTCCCGAGATCGTCAAGACCATTCTGATAATGGTCTGCATCTACGTCTTTGCTCTTGTATGCGTTTTCACCTATCAGCGCCTTGGCGCTGTCATCACTCAGCGCTTCCTTTGCAACATGAGAAAGCGTATGTTTGATAAAATGCAGTCGCTTCCCATAAAGTATTTCGATGTCAACAGCCACGGGGATATCATGAGCCATTATACCAATGATATCGACACACTCCGTCAGCTGATTTCCCAGTCTCTTCCGGGAATCTTTTCCTCGGGACTGATTCTGACATCCCTTTTCTGCATCATGCTCTATTACAGTATTTGGATGACGATGGTAGTTATGGTGGGCATATGCTTTATGATCCTCACTGCAAAGGTGGTTGGCGGAAACAGCGCAAGATTTTTCGTTCGTCAGCAGAAGTCGCTTGCCAAGGTTGAGGGCTTTGTTGAGGAGACGATGAACGGACAGAAGGTGGTAAAGGTATTCTGCCACGAGGACAAGGCTATAAAGGATTTTGAGGCTCTGAACGGTCAGCTTTGCAGTGATGCGACCTCGGCTAAC
>CAZISP010000052.1:0-6689 GCA_964541955.1 uncultured Lachnospiraceae bacterium | reverse complement strand
TGTTTAAGCTTCTCAGATACATGAAAAAATATATGCTTGAGAGCATTCTCGGACCTCTCTTCAAGCTCCTTGAAGCCTCGTTTGAGCTGTTTGTGCCTCTTGTTATCGCTCGGATGGTCGATGTTGGAATATCGGGCGGCGATACGGGCTACGTTATAAAAATGGCGCTCGTTTTGGGGGCTTTGGGCGTTATCGGACTTATCTTTTCGGTGACGGCGCAGTACTTTGCCGCAAAGGCGTCCGTGGGCTTTACCACAGAGCTTCGCAGCCGTCTCCACCGCCATATTCAGACCCTTTCCTGGCAGGACCTTGACAGCCTTACCCAGTCCCAGCTTATCACCGTTATGACAAGCGACATGAATCAGGTGCAGACGGGCATAAATCTGTCCCTGCGTCTGCTTTTGCGCTCGCCTCTGGTCGTGTTCGGTGCCATGATAATGGCGTTTACAATTGACGTTAAATCCGCAATCGTTTTCGCCGTGGCTATTCCCGTTCTGGCGGCGGTGGTTTTCTCTGTAATCCTTTCCTGTATCCCTCTTTACAAAAAGGTTCAGAAGAAGCTTGGCAAGGTGCTCTTGTCGGTGCGCGAAAACCTCAGCGGTGTCCGCGTTGTAAGAGCCTTCTGCAAGGAGGACGAGGAAATTCGTCGCTTTGAGGAGGAGGACTACGAGCTGAACAGGATTCAGCGCTTTACGGGCAGGATATCCGCTATCATGAACCCCGCCACGCTGATTCTCATAAACCTCGCCATCGTTTGGCTTATCCACCGCGGCTCTTTGCAGGTGGACAGCGGCAGAATTTCACAGGGCGAGCTTTTGGCACTCTATAACTATATGTCCCAAATTCTGGTCGAGCTTATCAAAATGGCGAACCTTATCGTGAGCATAACCAAGTTTATCGCTTGCGGCAACAGAATAAATGCTGTAATGGAGACAGAACCCTCTCAGACCTTTCCCGAAGTGCTTTCGGCAAAGCCCGAAAACGACTTTGCGCTTGCCTTTGAGAACGTTTCCTTCAGATACAACGGCGCCTCCTCCGATTCGCTGTCAAATATTGATTTCAGCGTTCGCCGCGGCGAGACTGTGGGAATTATCGGCGGTACGGGCTCGGGTAAAAGCACACTTATAAACCTCATCCCCCGTTTCTATGATGCAAGCGAGGGCAGGGTGACGCTGGGCGGTATCGACGTGCGCGATTATCCTGCAGAAGAGCTTCGGGAGAAGATAGGCATCGCGCTTCAAAAGTCGGTTCTTTTCAAGGGAAGCGTCCGCGACAACCTTAAATGGGGCAACTCGGATGCGGATGACGCCCAGCTCATGCAGGCTCTTGAATGGGCGCAGGCACTTGAGGTGGTCAGGAGCCACGGCGGTCTTGACTTTGAGATAGAGCAGGGCGGACGCAACCTGTCGGGCGGTCAGAAGCAGAGAATAACCGTAGCCCGCGCACTTGTGCGCCGTCCCGAGATATTGATTCTCGACGACAGCTCCTCGGCGCTTGACTACGCAACCGACGCAAGGCTTCGCCGCGCTATTTCGTCTCTTGATTTCAGTCCTACCGTTTTCATTGTTTCACAGCGTGTTTCTTCCATTTCCCACGCCGACAAGATCATCGTTCTCGATGACGGAGAGGCTGTGGGTATCGGCACTCATGATTCTCTCATGGAGAGCTGTGAGGTCTACCGCGAGATTTACAATTCTCAGACGGGAGGTGAGGCAAAATGAAAAAGAAGGGTACATTTGGAAAGATTCTGAAATATATCGGCAAATACCGTTTTCTCATGTGTCTTTCGATAATTTTTGCCGCTGTTACCGTCCTCTTGACGCTTTATATTCCTATTCTCATAGGTGACGCTATCGACCTCGCTGTGGGAAAAGGAAACGTGGACATGAAGGGCATCGGAAGGCTTCTTTTTGGTGCCGGAATCGCGGCGGTTCTCTGCGGCGTTCTCACCTGGCTTATGAATGCCATCAATAACAAAATCACCTATTTTGTCACAAAGGATATCCGCGATGAGGCGTTCCGACACCTGCAGGTGCTTCCCCTCAGCTATCTTGACAGTCACCCAAGCGGCAAGATAATCAGCAATATAATAAACGACGTTGACCAGTTTGCCGACGGACTTCTCATGGGCTTCACACAGCTTTTCACGGGCATTGTGACCATTTTAGCTACCCTTGCGCTGATGCTTTCGATCAACTGGAAGGTCGCGCTTGTGGTCATCGTTTTCACGCCCCTGTCTCTGCTTATCGCTTCCTTTATTTCAAAGAGCACTTATTCCATGTTCACAAGACAGTCCGAGTGCAGAGGCGAGCAGACCTCGTTTATCGACGAGTACGTGGGAAATCAGAAGATAGTTCGCGCGTTCTCTCACGAGGACGAGGCGCAGGCGCGATTTGACGAAATAAACGACCGCCTCGGTCGCGTGTCGCTCAAAGCCATATTCTTCTCGTCTCTCACAAACCCCGGCACTCGCTTTGTAAATAACCTGATTTACGCGGGCGTTGCGCTTGCGGGCGCGCTTCTGGTTATCGACGGCGCCGAGGGCTTTACCGTCGGTGTTCTCTCCTGCTTTTTGTCCTACGCAAACCAGTACACGAAGCCCTTTAATGAAATCTCGGGCGTTATAACCGAGTTCCAGAATTCTCTTGCTTGTGCGGCAAGAGTGTTCGACCTCATTGAGGCGGAGCCTCAGATACCCGACGCGGAGAATGCCGTTGAGCTTGGCGAAGCCGAGGGCAACGTGGAGCTGAAGAACGTAAAATTCTCTTACGTTCCCGAAAAGAAGCTGATAGAGGACCTGAGCCTTTCCGTAAAACCCGGTCAGCGGGTCGCTATCGTTGGCCCCACGGGCTGCGGAAAGACCACTCTTATCAATCTTCTTATGCGTTTTTATGACGTAAAAGACGGTTCCATCGAGCTTGAGGGCAAGGATTTACGCGAGATCACCCGCCGCTCTCTCCGCTCAAATTACGGCATGGTGCTCCAGGAAACCTGGTTGCGCTCCGGAACCGTTCGCGACAATATCAAAATAGGCAAGTCGGACGCGACAGACGAGGAGGTCATCGCCGCCGCAAAGCAGGCGCACGCGCACAGCTTTATCAAGCGTCTGCCGCAGGGCTATGACACGATAATAGGCGAGGACGGCGGAAGCCTTTCGCTTGGACAAAAGCAACTTCTTTGCATTGCGAGAATAATGCTTGCCCTGCCGCCTATGCTGATCCTCGACGAGGCGACCTCGTCAATCGACACCCGAACCGAGCTGAAGGTTCAAGATGCTTTTGCAAGGCTGATGCAGGGCAGAACCAGCTTTGTTGTGGCTCACCGCCTGTCCACTATCCGCACCGCTGACCTTATTCTCGTTATGCGCGACGGAAACGTCATAGAGCAGGGAACTCACGAATCACTTTTAGCTCTCGGCGGCTTCTATCATGAGCTTTATTACAGTCAGTTTGAGACGAGTGAATAAACAAAAACCGACAGACCATTGGTCTGTCGGTTTTTGTTATTTATTCAATTCTTCAAAATTCAGAATTTCAGCACCGCAGAGCATTGCGTCGTCGGCGCTGTGGGTGATGATCACCACAAGGGAGCTTTCCCCCTTCTCGCGGATAAGAGCAGCCGTGCGCTCCTTTATAGATTCATCGAGACCGTTGAAGGGCTCGTCAAGGAGCGTAATGTCGCCGCCGTATGCCAGCGCGCGGGCGATCGAAACTCTTTGCTTCATCCCGCCCGAAAGCTGACGGGGAAGAGCGTTGACCTCTGCTTCAAGCCCTAAAGCGGTCAGAAAAGCGAGGGCAATTTCCTCTCTGTTTTTATCATTGAGCACGAATTTTACGTTCTGGAGAGCGGTCTTTTGCTCAAGGAGCCTTGGCTCCTGAAAGGAATAGGCTATTCTGTCGCTGTATCGTTCGATTCTTCCGCTTTTTGGCTTCAGCAGACCCGAGATCAGGTACAAAAGGGTCGTTTTCCCGCAACCGGATGGCCCCATGAGCGCAAAAACGCCCTTGCTCGGAAGCTCCAGACAGAGTTCTCGTATTACGGACTTGTTGCCAAAAGAAAAGCTGAGGTTTTTAATTGTGATCATCAGTCTTATCCTCCTCTCTGCGCTTGCCGCGAGAGACAAGCCCCATGACGGCGTCAAGAACGAGATTGAGAAGCACGACCGCAGCCGTCCAAGCGAACAGATCCACGGTCTCAAAGTACATCTTTGATTCCTGAAGCTTCTGTCCGACCGAGTTTGGTGTACCGGCGATAACCTCGGCCGAGATTCCCGCCTTCCATGCAAGACCGATTGAGGTCTTGAGAGCCGCTCCGAAAAAAGGAGCGATCGAGGGGACGTAAATGCCGAAGACCGTTTTGACCGTACCCACGCGATAGACCCTTGCCATCTCCAAAAGACCTCTGTCTACCTGCTTGACGCCCGCTTCAACGTTTGACCAGACTACGGGCAGAACGATGAGAAGCGATACGAATACGGGCAGCCTCTCTCTGCCCAGCCACAGTGCGGCGAGAATGGCGAAGGAAGCCACGGGCGTAGATCTGATTCCTATCAGAAACGGAGAGAAAACCGCCGATGCGACCTTGAATTTTGCGGTCAGCACAGCCAAAATAACTCCTGCAAGAACTGCCTGCAAAATTCCGAGGGTAACTCTGAAGATCGACGTGACCATCGTCTCGTAGAACACGCTCTCCGAGAGCAGCCGCAGAAACCTCTTGCCAACGGCGACGGGGGAGGGAAGCAGAAGCTCAAGCCCCACGTGGGCGGCGGCGAGATACCATATAAGTATCCAAAATGCCGCCACCGCCAAAGTGGTTAATATTTTTTTCAGAATCTTTTTTGCTTTATCAGCCATTATTGAGCGATATAGTAAATACCTGCATCGGGAAGCGCACCGCCAACGGAGGAGGGGTTCGCATCAAAGAGCACTTTGAAGAAAGCGTCCATTGCCACCTGCATCTCCGTACCGTCAAGGTAAGCGATGTTGCAGTTGGGGATAGCCTTCAGTGCCAGAGGAGCCTTGGGAATGATGCCGTTTGCCGCGATGATCTCGGAGGCTGCCGCAGGGTCGGAGTTAACAAAGTCAATAGATGCCGCATAGTCCGACAGGAATGCGTCAAGCTCGGCCTTGTTATTTTCGATAAATTCCTTTCTCGCAACGAGACAGCCCTGAACGAGCGAGGTGCCGCCGCTTACCATGGTCCAAACGTCCTAAAGAGAAAGAACGATATTGACGTCTTGGTTCTGTGTCATAACTGCCGTAACCTTGGGCTCGGGGAGAACCGCGAAATCTACGATGCCGGAGGCAATCGCCGTTGCAAGCTCGTCGGGGGAGTTGTAGGTGAAGTCGAGCATAACGTCCTTGCCTACCTCAAAGCCGGCCGCTTCAAGCAGATATCTTGAAATGTACTCGGGATTTGCTCCCTGGTTGCAGCAGTAGATAGTCTTGCCTGCCAGGTCTTCGGGAGACGCAAGCTCGGGACCGGAGGAGAGAAGGTAGAGAACGCCGAGGGTGTTGACGGCAACTACCTGAATGCCTCCGTTGGTCTTGTTGTAGAGGACTGCCGCAAGATTTGTGGGAACAGCCGCCATATCGGCCTCGCCGCTGATGATCGCGGCCGATGCAAGACTTGCATCGGAAACGATGTCAAAGTTGTACTTGAAGCGAGAGCTTCCGTTCGCGTTTGCATCCATTATCTGTGCAAAGCCCATGCCCGTCGTACCTGCGATAACCGTGACGTTGATCTCAAGATCGGAATCCGTGACGTCATCGGAGGGAGTTGTCTCGTCCGTGCTGTCGGCAGGGATTTCGGTTGTATCGTCTGTGCCCACAGAGGTCTCGGGGGTGTCAGTTGTGTCGGGAGCTCCCTCTGTATCCTTTGCGCCGCCGTTGCCGCAGGCAACAACGCCGAGAAGCATCAAAAGTACCAATGTGATTGCCAAAAATTTTTTCATGATAGTTTCTTCCTTTTAGTTGTATTTTGTATTCAAAAGCTCACGGTCGAAGACCGTAAGGATTTTGCCGTTTTTTTCGATGAGCCCGTCTGCCTCCAGCTTCTCAAACGCGCGGTAGAGAGAAGCTCTGCCGATATCGAGAATGTCCGAGAGGGTGACTGCGGGAACATCGAGAGTGACCGTGCTTGAATTTGCCTCACTGCAGAGTGACGAGATGTAAAGAGCCAGTCGCCGCTCGGCACTTCCCGCCGTAAAGCACGCTATCCTGCCCGTGAGAAACCTTATTCTGCCCGTCAGAAAGGAAATGTAGTTGTACATGGCACGGCTGTCGGTCTCAAAGAGCTTGCCAAGCGCCGATTCGGTGACAAAAAGTGCTTTGCAGGAATTTTTTGCTTGTACTCTGCTTATCTCTGTGTCGCTTCCGCCGAACAGCCCCGCAACGCCGAACATATTTCCGCGCCCGAGAGTTCGGAGCACCACCTGCCGACCGCTGTCGCCGGTATAGACCACCGCGCTGCCCGAGAGGATAATGCAGAGAAGATTTTCGCCGTTCAATACAGATTCTATGACCTCGTCCCGCCGAAAATCCCGCTCGACGGAGCCGCTACAGAGCATTTCGGAAATCTTGTCTTCCGAAACGCCGCAGAACAGAGGCAACTGCGTGAGTAGCTTTATTTTTTCTTTCATTTCTGCACCTCTTTCAAAAGTGTATCAAATGAGACACTTATATTATACA
>CAZISP010000051.1:1818-6764 GCA_964541955.1 uncultured Lachnospiraceae bacterium | reverse complement strand
TGAAGACTGGGATGACTGCGGGATCTAAAGGAACACTGGTCATGACCGTTGAGGTCGATGTCCCATTGGGCCTGACATTGGCCATCAAGGAGTGCATCGCCATGGCGTTGGAAAAGTATGGCGAGGTGCGGGTGGTGAACATTGAAGAGAGGAAGTGTCTCCGATGACCAAGAAACGAATGATGAAGCTGATGATGGCTATCGGCGTCAGCCGGAACGAGGCTCGTGTCTGGGCTGATGCCTGTAACGGTGATATGCCCCATGTCATCATGCTGTTTGCCGTGCTGGTTCAGCCTGAGGTGCGGGAGATCGTCAGGCCCTGCCTGATGCAGATCATGACCGGCACCTCCTTCAGCGTCCGATTGGAGGCGGGGGCAGCCGATGAATAAAGAAACCAAACGAGCTCTGGCCGCCCGGTATGTCTTCGTGGGCTGCCAGTTCTGCGGGGAGACCGACGCCACCCTCCGCAACTACGGTACCGGGAAGATCTGTCCCCGGTGCCTGAAGACGAGAAGCGCGGTGCCCAATTCGGGCACCGGAGAGGAGAAGCCATGAAAGAAATTGTATTGATCCGTCTGGCGGCCGGAGCTCCTTCTCAGGTGGATGTGGAGCAGCTGCGCGATTATGTGATTGAGTCCATCAACAAGGGAGTGTTGGTTCTGGGTGCCGGCGCCGAGATCTCCACCATGGAGCTGCCGGAGCCCATCAGGGATGTGCCGGAGTTTATGCCGCCCGGCCTCCTCGGCGATGCGGACATTGTCTTCACCGGGGAGTCCTGGAGCTCCGAAGTGCCCGAACCCGAGGAGAGCAATGGGGGGGGGCGAACCGCCTGCAGCGGAAGACCACCCTGAGGTCGTCCATACCGGCCGCGGCGCCAAGGAAAAGGTCCGCATCATGGGCCGCCTTCGGGCGTATCGGCAGGCCCGTGGCCTGGGCAGCTTCGCTCCGTTGGCGGAGGTCATGGGTTGCTCCGATGATTACATCCGTATGATCTATAACGGCGAGACCCATGGGACACTCGCCGAGTGGCGCCGCATCGAGAAAGCCCTGGACGCGGTGGAGGGTGTGCCCAATTTGGGCACCGGAAAGGAGAACGACAATGGTTAAACTTGGCGATGCTTTTATTGAGCTGTCCGCGGTGGAGGCGATCGCGCCCATCCGGAACAGCTACGGCTACGCGGTATTCCTCACCGGCGGCCGCATCATGAATCTGTATGATGTTACCGAGGAGGATGTCGCCCGTGTGCTGGCCGACAGCGGCTTCCTTGACCTGGTGGAGACTGCCCCTGTACACCGCACGGTGGAATTGACCGCTCCGGAGCGTGCGGAGCTTCACGAAGTGTACATCCGTGGCTTCCGCTTTGCGGCCAAGGATCTGAGCGGCATTGCCTATGCATATACCGACAAGCCCAGGAAGGGCACGAAGACCTGGGTTAATGATGACGAAGAAAGCGACGTCTGGCGGCTTCGCAACGATTATGCAGGGCTGGACTTCCTGGACGACGCTCCCCTGGATCTGGCGCCCCTGTTTGAGGAGGAATGATCATGGTAACTGCAGTCATTGGTATTCTGGCTTTCCTCCTGGGCTACGGCCTGGGAGGCGGCGCCATCATCCGCCGGGTGCAGTCCGGCCGCATCATCATCAGCGGCCGGATCTATCTGTGCAAGGACACCGGCCCGGAGGTGAGGTGATGCTTCACGGTATCGCAGCCACGCTCCTTGTGGAGTGTGTGGCCCTGTTTATTGCCGCGGCAGTTCTGCGGCGGAAAGCGAGGCGGGAAAAATGAAACTCAAGGCATTCCTATGCAAAGTCAGCCGCAGATACAGGCTGCGCCGGATCTGCAAGGCCATTGGCATTAAACCCTATGGTTGGCAGCGGAAATTTGCTCTGGGCGAGACGGCCCAGCTCAATGCTCCGCCCGGACGAGCCGTCGGCAAGACCATGGCGGTAATGCTGCGGCTTTTGCTTTCAGAGCCGGAGTATTACCAGCCCCGGCCGCCGGCCTCGATGTTTTTTGAGTCGGATCCGGACTGGCTCCCGTCTGATCGTCTCCGTTGTAACTGGTATTACGGGGAGTACCTGCGTCTGTGGCGAATCTGCTATGACGCCGAGATTTATCCATTTTACCTTTATTCGCGCTATAACCCATACAAAAGACGAACGCCATGAGGGCTGCGGTCTGTTTCTGCAGAGGAGGCAGACCTTATGGCAAAGTTCAAGAAGACAATCGTGGCCGGGCCGCTGGTGGTGGAGGTGGTCTACCCGGCGCCCAATCCCAGAGACAGCGCAGGTGTCCGCGCAGGCAAGAAGGCGCTGTCATCCCAGGCCCAGCAGCGCATGAACCTGAAATACGCTTACCAGAAGCTGGAACTGGAGATTGCAGCCAACTTCGGTGTCCGGGATCTGTGGGTGACTCTGACCTACGATGACGACCACCTGCCCGGCAGCAGAAAGGAGGCCAACGCCATCATGGCCTCCTTCTGGAAGAAACTCCGCGCCGCCCGCAGGGGAGAGGGGCAGGATCTCCGGTACATCTATGTGACCGAGCATAAGCACGGCGACGGCCGCTGGCACCACCATGCGCTGATCAACGCCACCGGCGAGGACTACGAGCTGATCCGCAAGCTGTGGGGACAGGGTAACGTGGAGTTCCGCACGCTGCGGGTGGATCGGGATAAGAACTTCGAAACCCTTGCCCGGTACCTGTGCAAGGAACAGAGGGATAAGGTGGGGCAGCGGCTGTGGTCCGGCTCCCGCAACCTGCGTAAGCCTGAGTACGACTGTTGCCGGGTGCCCAACGACACGCCGCTGACGCCGCCCTCCAACGCCGCCGTCCTCAACGATACCGGCGACACCCGTACCGAGTATGGCCACTACCGCTATATTAAGTATCTGGTTGGTGGCTGGCCGGGCGCCGAGCAGACCGCCAGAGCCAAGCACCGCCGCAAGCGGCCAAGGGCGTGACTTTTATTTAATTTTCAGCCTTGATAACAATATTAACTTTAGGGAAAGAGAGGCCCAAACCATTGCAATCACGTGATTTTTGTGGTAAGATGTTGACAGTGAAAGACGGGTACCTGGTCTGTCCCTCTTGCGAGGAGATCAGACGGAAGTACCCGAGCTGCAAAGTGAACAAGCGGTTGATGAAGATCAACCCCGACACGGTCGCGCGCCGGGTGGTAGCTTACTGCCGGGACTGCAAGACCGAGAACATCGTAGATATTGACCGGGGCCAGTGCTATGAGAGCCGGAGCCAATGACTGTCGCAGAGATGCGAGGTTGTTGGCTCCGGTTTTTTATTTGCCCGATTCCGTGGAGGTGATAGCCCATGGCGCGCAAAGCACTGCGGCCCTGTAAGCATCCGGGGTGTGCCGAGCTGACCCGTGAGGGCTGGTGCCCAAAGCACAGGCCGAAGCACACACGGCGGCTCAGCGCAGAGTACCACAGCTGGTACCTGCTGCCGCTCTGGACCAACGAGCTGCGGCCGCAGCAGTTGGTACGTGAGCCCTTCTGCCGTGAGTGTGCCAGGAAGTATCCGCCCGGAGATCCCCGGCGCAGAACATGGGCCACGGTGGTGGACCACATCCGGCCATTCCGCGGGGATTGGTCGCTGTTCGTGGATCCGGCCAACCACCAGAGCCTGTGCAAGTCCTGCCACGACCGCAAGACCGCGGCCGAGCAGGCCGAAGAACGCCGCAAAAACGGCGGATTTTGAACACCGATTTTGGCCGCGAAGCTACGTCCGCGCTCAGGGCTGCGGGCGCGGGTGTGGAGGTGGGTGCGCCGGTGTGCGCAGGGAGCCCGGAGGGCTCGTGACCCTCCCCCCACCCCCGAAAAGTTTCGAGCGGCCTCAACCGATACCCCGCACCCACTCATTTGTGAGAAAATTTCCCCGATCAGAGTTTCCGGAGGTGACGATCTGTGCCTACCCCGTCCAAAGCCATGGACAACATGAGCAAGAAAATGACCGCCGAGGAGCGCGAACTGCGTGCCCAGGCGGAGAACGATGTGATCCCTGACCGCGGCGGCCACGTGAATCTGAAACCGCCTCCCATCATGACCGGAATCCCCGGTGCCTCCGGCTTCTGGAAGAGCACCCTGAAGCGCATGGAGGGCCTTGCCATCCTGGATGACCTGGACAGCGATGCCCTGGGTGTCTACTGCGTGATGATGGCCCGGTACAAGCAGCAGTGTGCGCTGCTCAACCTGGCATCCAAGCAGCTGAAGCGTGCCGGCAGGGATGCCGACGCCGTAAGCAAGGCTGTGGAGCAGATCGACGCCGTCAGCGCCAAGATGACCACGCTGGAGAAAACCATCCTGCAGTATGCGGACACGCTGGGCCTGACGCCCTCCGGCCGTGTGCGCCTGTCTCCGAGAGGGGCCGCGGGTGCGGCCGCGGCCGCAGCTGATCCGGACGGTGATCTCTTTGGCGATTAGGAAGCAGAGCGGACTCCACCACCCGGTCAGCGTATACGCAAAGCAGGTCACCCAGGGCAAGCTGCGTGACCAGTGCAACCCTTACGAGATCGCCGCCTGCCAGCGGCATCTGAACGACTTGAAACGCCAGGGGACAGAGGACTTCCCCTACGTGTTCGATACCACCCGTGCCGACCGTATTGTTCGCTGGTTCGGCCAGTGCATCCAGGTGCGTGGTGTGGAACAGCGGGCGCCCATCGAACTGCAGCCCTGGCAGGTTTTCGACCTGGGCTGTACCTACGGCTGGGTCCATAAGGACACCGGCGCCCGGCGCTTCAAGCGTACCTACAACAAGCGGGCCCGAGGCAACTTTAAGTCTACCGAGAAGTCTGGCCAGGCGCTGTACCATATGTGCGGCGACGCCATGTATCCGCCCTACCAGCCGGAGCTGGCTGTGTTTGAGCAGGAACCGGAGGTGGAGTGCGCGGCCGTAGACCGCAGCCAGGCAATGCGCGTATTTGGCGACGCAA
>CAZISP010000051.1:0-1718 GCA_964541955.1 uncultured Lachnospiraceae bacterium | reverse complement strand
GTGGAGTGCGCGGCCGTAGACCGCAGCCAGGCAATGCGCGTATTTGGCGACGCAAAGAAGATTGCCCAGGCAAGCCCCAATATCGCCAAGCGTCTGTTTATCCCTCGGTCGAACCCTGTGACCCACCGCACGCGCGGCGGCTTCATGCGGGCTCTGTCCAAGGATACCAAGAATAAGGACTCCGGCGCCCCCAGCTACTTTGTCGTGGACGAGTACCACGCTCACCCCACGTCAGACATCTACGATGTGGGCCTGAACTCCTTCGGTAAGCGCGCGCAGTCTCTGCTTGACGTCATCACCACTGCCGGCGACGACGCCCAGAGCAAACCCTGCTACCGTGAAGAGCTGTATGCCAAGCAGGTCTTGGACGGTGATGTGGTCGACGAGACCTACTTCGTCATGATTCGGGAACTACCGGCCGGCGCCAACCCTCACGACAAGAGTCTGTGGTGCATGGCCAACCCCTGTCTGCGGTATCCCAACGAATACAGCAAGTACCTGCTGGAGCAGATCGAGACGGAGTACATCGCGGCCCATGGATCCAACGACCCTCATAAAATCCGGCAGTTCCTTACCCGCCGTATGTGCCAGTGGCAGACCGGCAGCGTCAACCGCTATCTGGATGAGAACTGCATGGAACTGGCCCGGAAGGCGCAGGTCCCCAGAGCAGCTTTCGCCGAGCTTACCAATGGGTTGGAGTGCTGGTGCGGCTATGACCTTGGCAAGCGTATCGACCTTTCCGGTGTGGCGGCGGTGTTCCTGCTGGATGACGGCCGTGTGGCTATCAAGATGCACGGCTTCATGCCGGAGAATCAGGCTCAGCGGCACGAGCATACGGACCGAGTTCCCTATATCCACTGGGCCAAGGATGGCTACTGCACTCTTACACCTGGTGATGTTACCGACAATAGCTATGTGGAGAATTGGATCTGCGCCGGCGAGCGTAACTGCGGCTGGCAGGTTCTTGAGGCGGACTATGACGGCCACAACGCCACAGACCTGGCCATCAAGATGTGCGAGGCTCGGAACAATGAGGATTTCTGCGTGGAGATCGCTCAGACCTGCGCCGGACAGAACCTGGCCGTCAAGGGTTTCCGGGAATTACTCCTGCAGGAGCGCATCGTCATAGAGGAAAACCCCATGGTGATGTGGTGCCTGGCCAACGCCGTGGAGATCATTAACAATTACGGCGATATCAAGCTCAGTAAAAAGCATAAGGACGATACTGAGCGTATCGACCCCGTGGCGGCCGCCATGAACGCCCTGGCGCGGGCGCTGGTGAAGCGGCAGGCTGGGAGCAATATCAATGAACACGTCATGGACGAGGAATGGGGGATTTGAATTGGAGAAAAAACGGTGTCCGATTCGGACACATTTTCAAACTGCGGTACAAAAGCTGCGGGAAATTCTGGTCATATATCTGGATGACCTGCTGCTGATCGGCGGCGGGGGCTGCTTCGTAGCAGCGGCCTGCGAGTATGCGGGCCGCCCGGCAGGCCTGGCAGTTGCCGGCGCCTGGATGTGTATTTTGGCCCTGGTAATTGCCAGGAGCCGTAACGGAGGTGGCGGCTGATGCTTCTTGACCGAGTGATAAACGCACCCCGTGCCGGCATGGAGTCCCGCACCATGACCTGGGAGGAAACGCAGCAGTGGTTCCGCCAGGTGTTTCTGGGCGGTGAAGAACTGGAGGTGGGCATCTCCTCCTCTGAGCGCCTCTC
>CAZISP010000050.1:0-6826 GCA_964541955.1 uncultured Lachnospiraceae bacterium | reverse complement strand
TCCATTCATATGTTTGTCTGTTCATATGATAGCACATTCATGTTAAATTGTCAAGCACTTTTTTAAGGAAAACAACGAAAGAATCGCAGAAACCAATAAGTTTGTCCCAATATTATCCTCCTGTGACCGCGGACGAGCGATGCTCGCCCCTACAGAGCAAATTGTTTTCTTCCCGGTAGGGGCGGCGCCACGCTCCCCGATTACAAATAAAAAAAACGCACCTCATGGGTTTTCAGAAGCGATCGATTAAATTGTAGGGGCGAGCATTGCTCGTCCGCAGGAAGCCTTGTCCGCCTAAATCGGTTCTAATAAAAAAACAGGGACCCGCTTGTGCGGATCCCCGTAATTTGTTTTTTTACTCAGCGTCTGTTGCCTCAACTGCTTCTTCAGCAGCCTCTTCCGCAACTTCCGTTGCAGCTTCCTCTGCAACCTCTTCTGCGGGCATTGCCTCTTCAGCCGCCTTTGCCTCCTCCAGGAGTGCGCGGATAGAAAGGCTTACCTTGCAGTTCTCAAAGTCGATGTCCGTAATTCTCGCATCAACCACCTGACCGATCTGGAGAACGTCAGCAGGCTTTGCGATCTTCTCGAGCGCGATCTGAGAGATGTGAATAAGTCCGTCAACGCCGTCAACGATCTCAGCAAACGCGCCGAAGGGCATCATGGAAACGATCTTAACGGGAGCAACGTCGCCTACCGCATACTTGTCTGCAAAGATCTTCCAGGGGTTTGTAGCCTCGGTCTTGTAGCCAAGAGAAATTCTCTTCTTCTCAACGTCAAGAGCCTTAACGTAGACCTCGATGGTGTCGCCGATAGCAACGACCTCAGCGGGAGACTTGATTCTCTTCCAGGAGAGCTCCGTGATATGTACCATACCGTCAACGCCGCCGATATCAACGAACGCGCCGTACGTTGTCATGCTCTTAACGGTACCTGTGTACTGCTTGCCCTCTTCAACGGTTGCCCAGAAAGCAGCCTCTTTAGCCTGTCTCTCCTCACGAGCAACGTCGCGGACAGAACCGTATGCACGGTGTCCCTTAACCTCGATCACACGGAACTTGACCGTCTGACCCACGAGAGCCGTCAGATCGCCGTCGCGGCGAACGCCCGTATGCGCGCCGGGGATAAATACGCGGTTATTGTTTGCAAGAACGATAACGCCGCCCTTAACTGCCTCAATAACCTTGCCTTCAAGGATCTCCTTGCTCTCAAGAGCGTTCTCGATCTCCTTCCAGCACTTGTCGGAATCGGTTCTCTTCTTAGAGAGCTCTGCGATTCCCTCAATGTCACTTACGCGGATAACGAAAGCTTCAACTTCGTCGCCCACCTTGAACATCTCCCTCAGATTTACAGAAGGATCGTCTGTGATCTGCTCGGCCTTGATAATGCCGGTGACCTTGTAGCCGATATCAAGCTGAATCTCGGCGTTGGATACTGATGTAACGTATCCGGTAACGGTGTCTCCTGTATTTAAAGTTTTGTTAAGTGACTCTTCGAGCATTGCTTCAAAATTTTCGCTCATTTTTCTATATACCTCCTGTATTACGCCCGCGGGTGTTGAAGCACCTGCGGCTATTCCAACCCTTTTATCGGGTGAAATTTGCAAATTTGTGATTTCCGAGGCATCCTGTATCCAGTAAGTCTCGGGGCAGGCGGCGCGGCAAATTTCCGCCAGCTTTGCGCTGTTCGAGCTGTCTTTCCCGCCGATGACGACCATCACGTCACACCTCTCGGCAAGCTCTTTTGCCTCGGTCTGTCTGATTTCAGTCACACTGCATATTGTATCAAAAATTATCGGATTTGTACAGAGCTTTTTTACAACTTTTTGACTTTTGTGCCATTCCGACAATTTTTGAGTTGTTTGTGCGACCATTACGGGCGAATTGTTGGTGATTTTGCCAATGTTGTCACCGCTCGCCTCTCCAAAATATTCCTCCATTTCATCGGCTGATCCAAAGACGTGACATTCGCCCTCAAAATGGCTGACGATGCCCTTCACCTCGGGGTGGTCACGGTTGCCGATAACGATGGAAATTCTTCCCTCTTTGCCGTTCTCGTCGGCTATCTTGTGTATCTTCTTAACGTAGGGGCAGGTGCAGTCCACCACGTCAAAATGAGGGTTTTCCTCCTTACACCTTGCCAAAAGCGCGTCAAGCTCTCGCGTTATACCGTGAGCACGGATAAAAACGGTGGATGGGCTCTCCGCGCGGCTCTCGGCGGCGATACGCTCGATATCCTCCTCGCCTATGGTCATAACGCCCCTGTCGGCAAGGGATTTGTTGTAAATATCATTATGTATGATGTGACCGAGTGTGTAAATTTTTCTGCCCGGCTCGGCGGTGCTCACCGCCGCTTCAAGCGTATCGGTGGCACGCTTCACGCCAAAGCAGAACCCGGCGTTTTTTGCCAACGTTACCTTAGCCATCTCCGCTCCTTTACGCACCTCAAAATTACTTTCCAAGCTCGCAGATCCTGTCCTTTATTATCTGAGCCATCTTGGCAAGGGATTCGCGGTCGGTCTTGTCATATCCGAATTCCTCGAACTCGATCAGCTTGCCGATGTAGATATCTATTCTGCGAAAAAGTCTCCAACGGTTCTTCTTCATCACTATCTTCACGGGAAGCACGTTCGCCTGATTTTTCGCAACTATAAGAGACGCGCCCGTTCTGAACTCGGAATTTTCAGGCTCGGTGCCGCGGCACCGCGTTCCCTGGGGGAAGATTCCGACGCAACCGCCCTCCGAGAGAATCTCTCCCGTTTTGCGGATTGCCGCCAGGTCACTGCCGCCGCGCTTTACGGGAAAAGCGTGGAAAACATTCTTGATAAGTCCGCGGAGAAGAGGAACCTTGAAAAGCTCCGCCTTTGCCATATAGTAAGGCTCGGTGTGCTTGAGCGCGATGTTGATGCAGATGGGGTCAAGCTCGCTTATGTGGTTGGCGCAAACAAGACAAGACGTGCCCTCCTCGGGCTCGTTTTCTCTGCCATGATAGTGAACTCTGAGCACAACTCTCAAAAGAGGTGCCAGCGTTCCGTAGATTATTTTATAGGAAGTTCTCATAGCTATCTCCTGTTATAGACGGATTTTATTCGGAAATGTTACAGCCTGTCGCCGCATTTTTTCAAAACAAGGTCGACAACGTAACGGATGCTTCCCTCAAGGTCAAGGTCGGAATTGTCAAACATGACAGCATCCTCGGCGGGAACGGCAGGCGCCGTCGCGCGGTTACGGTCGTTTGAATCCCGCTCGTTCATCTCGGCGAGAACGTCCTCGTATTTTACGTTCTGACCCTTCTCGGTCAGCTCGATATAGCGGCGCCGTGCTCTTGCCTCGGGTGTGGCAAACATGAAAATTTTAATGTCGGCACGGGGAAGAATTACAGTTCCTATGTCGCGGCCGTCCATGATAACGCTGTTCTTTGCGGCGATATTTCTCTGCGTGTCAAGCAAAAACGTGCGCACGGCGGGAATAGCCGAAACGGCCGAGGCGTACATGGACATTTCGGGGGTGCGGATGGCATCGCCGAGATTTTCACCGTTGAGATAGACCGACTGCGTACCGTTTTCAAACTTTATTTCAAGAGTAATTTTCGGCAAAAGAGCCGCCACCGCCTCCGCGTCATGGGGGTCAACGTCGTTTTGGCGAACGAAATAACCGATGGTGCGGTAAAGCGCGCCGGTGTCAACGTAAATTATGCCAAGTCGGCTTGCCACCGCCTTTGCAACAGAGCTTTTGCCCGCTCCGCCGGGTCCGTCGATTGCTATATTTATCATAGTATTTCTTTCCTTTCGTTTTTATCCCCAAACTGCCGCCTCGCCTGCCAGAACGGCAGTGGAAAAAGCAATTTGCAGGTTGAATCCACCCGTATATGCGTCAACGTCAAGCACCTCGCCCGCAAAAAACAGTCCCGAGACCAGCTTTGATTCCATGGTTTTGGGGTTTATCTCCTTTACCGAGACACCGCCCGAGGTAACTATCGCCTCGTCAATAGGGCGGAAGCCGAGAAGCGGCACCGTAAAGTGTTTTAAGAGGTGAACGAGCGCCGCCCGCTCCTCTTTTGTCACCGAATTGACCTTTTTGTCGGGGGCAATGCCGCTGAGGCGCACCACCGTGTCTATCATCTTTTGCGGAAGCAGCTTACCGAGAGAATTTGCAAAATCCTTGTTTTTCTGCTCCCCGAAATCGTTCAAAATGCGATTGTCAAGAGTTTTCTCGTCAAGTGCGGGCTTTAAGTCTATCTCCGCTGCGTATTTTCCCCGCTCAATGTCGTGCATATGCGCCGATGCACTGAGCACAAGCGGTCCCGTCAGCCCGAAATGGGTGAACATCATCTCTCCAAAATCACGGTATATAGCCTTACCGCTTGACTTCTCCAAAATCGTCAGTTGAACGTTTTTCAGAGACAGGCCCTGCATTGAGGCACAAAGTCTGCCATCTTCGACGATCGGAACGAGGGACGGAATGGTCTTTGTCACCGTGTGACCTGCCGCGCGGGCAAATTTGTAGCCGTCTCCGTCCGAGCCTGTTCGGGGGTAGGACAGACCGCCCGTGCAAACGATCACGGAATCAAAAACGTAATCACGTTCGCCGGTGCAAAGCCCCTTTATCTCGCCGTTTTCCATATTCAAATTGCGGACTCTCTCATAAACTATGCGGACACCCGCCTCTCGGCATTTATCCTTCAGAGCGGACACGATATCTTCCGCCTTGTCGGAAACGGGAAACACTCTTTTTCCGCGCTCGGTTTTAAGCGGCACGCCCGCGTCCTCCAAAAACGCCATGGTGTCCTCGACCCCAAAGCGATTCAGCGCGGCGTAGAGAAAGCGCGGGTTCACGGGAACGTTTGAAAGAAACTCCTGCAGATCGCAGTTGTTGGTCACGTTGCAACGCCCCTTGCCCGTTATCCTCAGCTTTTTGCCGAGACGGTCGCCACGCTCAAAGAGCGTAACGTCGCCGCCTGCGTTTGACGCAAATATGGCCGCCATCATGCCCGCAGCACCACCGCCGATGACTGCTATCCTCTTACTTTCCGGACTTGTCATAAACCTCGTACTCGTCCCAGATCCCCTCCAGCTTTTCAAGCCGGCGGCTGATCTCCTCTCCTTTCACTCTCGAAACCCCAACGATTATAGCGTTTATAATGCTGAGCGGTGCCACAAGCGAGTCCACAAAGGACGCCATGTCGCTTTGCGCTGTCAGAAGCTGATGGGCGTGCTCGGCAATGGGGGACGAGGGGCTGTCGGTGAGCGCAATAACGTCGGCACCCACGCTCCGCGCGTACTCCACCGCGTTGATTATTCTCTTTGAATATCTGGGGAAGCTGATGGCTATCATAACGTCGCCTGCTCCCATGTGCATCAGCTGCTCGAACATCTCACTGCCCGAGGTTGTCTGAACGAAATGCACGTTGTTGAAGATAAGGCGCAGGTTGAAGTTCAGAAATCCCGCCAGGGACGATGAGGAACGGACGCCGATGATATAAATGTTCTTTGCGCCGACGATCTTTTCGATCGCCTCGTCAAAGGACCTTCTGTCGATGCTCTCAAGGGTTCTGCGTATCTTCTCCGCGTCGGCGGAAAGAACGCTTTCAAGCACGTCGCCGTCGCCGATTCGGCTGTTTGTCACCTGAATCCTCTGAACCGAGGTCAGCTTGCTTCGGATAACCTCCTGAAGCGACCGCTGAAACTCGGGGTAGCCCGCATACCCGAGCTGAGTGGCAAAGCGGACCACGGTGGACTCGGAAACACCGACGACCGCGCCCATTTTCGCCGCCGTCATATAAGATGCCTTATCGTAATTTTCAAGTATAAACGAGGCTATGAGCTTCTGCCCCTTTGAATAAAGGGCAAAGTCCTGTTTGATTTTTTCCAGAACGTCGGTTTTCATGGTCGCAAAGCCTCCTGTCGAATACGGCAAAAGCCGAAATTTCACATTTTATATTATATATCCACGGGAGAGGAATGTCAACACAGATTTTTCACGAATTTTGTGAATAAATTTCGACCTTTGTAACAAATAGACAAAAAACGACCTTTATTTTCTAACTAATAATATGTAGAAAAATTTTCTTTTTTTCTTTACAAAAAACACTATATATGGTAGAATACTGTTGATATGTGTCGGAACTGCAAAATGAGACCGACACGAGAAAGGACGAATAAAAATGAAACTTGTCTACGGTGTAAAAGACAAACCCAAATTCGGTCAGCTTCTGATCTTTGCTTTCCAGCAGGTGCTGGCGATTATGGCTGCAACCATCGCTGTTCCCGCAATCGTCGGTAACGGTATGACAGCTTCTGCGGCTCTCTTTGGCGCAGGCGTAGGTACTATAGTTTATCAGCTCTTTACAAAATTCAGAAGCCCTGTTTTCCTCGGCTCCTCCTTTGCGTTCATCGGCTCGATGGTTGCCGCATTCGCAGGCGCAGTCGGCAACGGTGCTCTGGGCTATCTCGGTCTGATTATCGGTGCTTTGTTCGCAGGTCTCGTTTACGTTGTGCTCGCAATCATCGTTAAGATCGCGGGCGTAAAATGGATCGCAAATCTTATGCCCCCGGTTGTTATCGGTCCCACGGTTGCTCTCATCGGTCTCTCCCTTGCGGGCGCGGCTGTTAACGACGTATTCTCTTACGGCGCTCACGACGGAAACGGCTTCATCATGACAACAAATATCTGGGTATCCTTCATTTGCGCTATGGTAACTCTCGCAGTCGTTGTTCTCGTTTCCACATACGGCAAAAAGATGGCTAAGCTCATTCCCTTCATCATCGGTATCCTTGCAGGCTATGCAGTTGGTCTTGTATTTACAGTTATCGGTATTCTCACCGACAACA
>CAZISP010000049.1:0-6828 GCA_964541955.1 uncultured Lachnospiraceae bacterium | reverse complement strand
CCGACCTACACCCTTAGCAGGGGCGCCTCTTCGGCCTCTTGAGTACTTCTCCATAGGTACAAACGCCGTTTCTCAATTTGTACCTTGGTATTATACCCCAAATGTGCCGATTTGTCAAGTCTTTTTCGTAAATAATTTAACTTTCATTTTTCGCCCCGGAGCAAGTCTGCCCCAAAAGAGCGTTCAATATCCCGACCATCTTCTCATCGGGGCAGAATTTTATAAGCGCGACACCCTCGGGAAGTGACGCTTTGATATAGTACGCACCCACGGGAAACATCTCGGGACAATAATTAAAGCACAGGGGCTTATCCTTTCGGAGTTTTTTGCCCGCTTCCCTCTCTGCTGGGCAAAATTCGATTATCTCATCTATCGAAATGCGGCAGACCACCGTTGATTTCTTGCCGTTTATCTCGTTTATTGCAAAATCGTAGCCTTGAAGCCCCTTATCCGTGGTGGAATAAGCATACTGCTTCACCAAGTAGCGTGTCGCCGCAAAGATGGCAAGCACAAGGAAGCAAACACCCACCGTCTGATATACGACGGGCGGTTTGAACAGGTTCGAGGCATAGAAAAATCCGAGTCCCACCGCAAAGCCGAGAAGGCAGAGGAACTGCGCGTATTTGTTTTTTTGCTCGGGTATAAAGCTGTATTCGTACATATTTAAGCCTTTCTTTTGTTTACGTGGAATTTACTTTTCTATTATATAATTTTGCCCGTTAGTTGTCAAGCGATATTGACAAAGCCGACCCAAAAGGTTATAATATACCGAGAATATTTCGGTTGGAAGGATACACAGATGAGCAAAGGCGGAAAAATATTCAAGATCGGAATCAAAACGGCATTTTACCTGCTGATTATAATCGTTAACGTCATAATGCTGTGGAGAGTACTTTTCTCGGGCGACCCCGCAAAAATTCAGCGCTTGACCGTAAACGACGGTCTGCGTGAGGCTTACGCGGACGGTCAGCTGATTTTGGAGACTCAGGAGCAGCGTTCTCTCTCATCAAACGGACTTTTTGCCGTCCGCGAGTGCGTTTTTATTCCCGAAGCGAAGCAGATACAAATAGTCGTGCGCTACAACAACAGCACCCTCCGTCAGCTAAAGGAGGACTACGGACTTGAAAGCGTTCCCGACCGTGCGGAAGATCTTTTCGACGTGACGATCGTAAAAACAATTGATAAAACGCCTCTGGACATCACCGATAATACAGATCCCGAAATGCTCATAGAGGAGCGATATTTTCCCGCAGGCGAGCCCGAGGAGGCATACAAAAGGCTTTACAGCTATCGCAGATACGTTTTCGAGAACGTAACATATGAGGACGCCGTGGGTATATTCGTTGACGTTTACTACAAGGGCGATATCGACTACGAAGAAACGCCTTACGGCACGATCTGCATCTACGAGGACGGCTATCCAACAGAGAACGTAAAGCTGTCGGGAACGGACAGGAAGGCACTTCGAAAGGAAGACTGACATGGGAAGATTTGACGGTTTTTTACTCGTTTCCGACATGGACGGAACACTTATAAACACGAAAACGCAAAAGATCGATGACGGCAATCTGCTCGCCATCAAGGAGTTTATGGCAGAGGGAGGTCTGTTCGCCTTCGCGTCGGGCAGAACCGACGGCGAGCTTGCGCGCTATGATGAAATCGTTCATTCAAACACATATTCCATTTGCTTCAACGGCTCCTGCCTATACGATTTTCGCACGGGAGACAAAAAATACATCTCCATGCTGGGAGAAGAGATATTTCCCTTTCTTGATTGGGTAAATGAAAAATTCCCCAAGACAAGCATCGTCATGACCAACGACAATGCCAACTGCGTCTACCGCAGAAACAAAGGAAACGACATCCAGGACGCAATTTCGGGCATTCCCTCAATAAACATAGACGATTTTCACGCATTTCCCGGAAACTGGCTCAGGCTTGCATTCTGGTGCGAAACTCCCGAGGAGGCAGATGAATTTGAGGCAACGGCTCGCGCCCACGGATACACCGAGGGCTACGACCTTATGCGCTCTTACAGCATTCTCTGCGAGATGATGCCGAAAACATCAAACAAGGGTGTGGCGCTCAGGGCACTGCGAGAGCTTTTGCCGCAGGTCAGAACCGCCGTTTCGATCGGCGACGCCGACAACGATCTGCTTATGCACCAAGTGTCGGATATATCCTTTGCTCCCTCAAATGCCATGGATTCGGTAAAGGCCGTGGCGGATTTCGTCATGAGGGAAAGCTGTTGTGAAAACGTCGTGGCGGCAGCCATAGAAAAGCTGAAAAATATGTGAAAATAATTTTCAAATACCCCCTTATTGTCCTTGACATAAGGGGGTATTTATGGTAAAATTACATTGTATGCGACAACATACATCCCATTAAACAAAGCCGCAGTCATGGCGGCGGAATGGAGAAAAATATGCAAATCAAGATGCTTGAGGGCGAATATTGGTGGGCAGGTGCCGTAAGCCACGGACACAAAATGCCGTTTAACGAATCCAGCGACAGCTCGGCGTCCATGCTTACAGGTGCGCAATATTGCGGCTGTGACCAGTTCGCGCCTGTTATGGTCTCGTCCAAAGGACGTTATTTCTGGTCGGAAAAGCCCTTTGAAATAACCGTAAAAGACGGCATCATCGAGATAGACCGCGAGGGAGGTCAGCTCTATGAGGGTTTTGAGAACCTGAAGGGCGCATATCTGGCGGCATGCCGCGCTCACTTCCCCTTTGACGGCAGACTTCCCGACAAGGCGTTCTTCACAACACCCCAGTACAACACCTGGATTGAGCTTGGAATCGAGCAGTTCCAGGACAGAATCATAAAATACGCGGAGGAAATTATTGCAAACGGCTTCAAGCCGGGCATCCTCATGATCGACGGCGGCTGGCAGGAGGAATACGGCGTTTACGAGTTCTTCAACATGAGAAAGGTTCCCGAGCCCAAGAAGATGGTGGACCGTCTTCACGAGCTGGGCTTTAAGGTCATGCTCTGGGTATCACCTATCGTTCCCGGCGCAGGCTGGCGTTACAAGGAATTGCGTGCAAAGAACTTCCTCGTAAAGGATTCGGAAAACAAGCCCGCGTACCGCGCATGGTGGAGCGGCAACAGCCCCGTTATGGACCTTTCAAACCCCGATTGCTTCAAGTGGTACACCGATCTTCTCAACTCCGACATGGAGAACTACGGCGTTGACGGCTTCAAGTTCGACGCGGGCGACGGATACATGTACCGCGACGACGATATTACCTGCGGAAACGTGCTTGGCCGCGAGCAGACCATGATGTACAACCTTTTCGGTGAGCAATATCCCTTAAACGAGTTCAGAGCCGCATGGAAATGCGGCGGTCACCCCATCGTTGCTCGTCTGCAGGATAAGAACCACCGCTGGGAAAACGGCGCGTTCGACTGCCTTATTCCCCACACCATCATTCAGGGTCTTGCAGGCTACGCATACTGCTGTCCCGACATGGTGGGCGGCGGCATGATCTCCACCATCGGCGACGACAAGCCCATGGACGAGGAGCTTTTCGTCCGCTGGGCACAGGCAAACGCTCTCATGGGCATGATGCAGATGTCCATCGCTCCCTGGAGAGTTCTTTCTGAGGACAGCTACCGCATGGTAAAGGACGCCATCAACCTCCACGAGCAGTTCGGTCCTCTGTTCTACGAGCTTGCAGTTCATGCATCAAAGACAGGCGAGCCTATCGTTCGTCACATGGCGTACGAATTCCCCGACGAGGGCTTTGAGGCTTGCAACGACATGTTCATGCTGGGCTCGGATTATCTGGTTGCTCCCGTTGTGGTACAGGGCGCGAGAGAAAAGGTTGTAAAGATTCCCCGCGGCCGCTGGATAAACGATCGCGGCGTTGAAGTGGAGGGCGGACAGACAATTACCGAGGACGCGCCTCTGGACAGACTCGTATACTACAAAAAGGTAAATTAAGGAGACAGCGTGAAACAAAGCAAAAGCAAAACCAAGGCTCAGCTATTTCACGCATGAAACACTTGCAAAACGGGGCCCATCCCCGTTTTGCCGCAAAAGCGGTGCCAAGTGTTTCCCAATGATATTTGTGCCGCCGCACGGCGGCGGAACGGAGATTATTATGGAAACGAAAATTCTCGAAAACGAATATTGGTGGGGCGGTTGTGTTGTGGGCTCGGACAAAATGCCTTACAGCGCTCAGACCTCCCTCAAAATCGACCTTGAAGAACAGAGATCCACTCAGTCGGCACCTCTTTTCCTTTCAAATAAGGGAAGATACATCTGGTGCGACGAGCCCTTCAGAATAGAATTCGATTGCGGCACTATCCGCGCCGAGTGCGACTACGACACGCCCGTTATCCTCAACGAGGACGGCAAAAATCTGCGTGACGCGTACATAAACGCCATGAATGCCCACTTCCCCTTTGAAAAGGACATTCACACACCCCGCGAGTTCTACGAGCACCCCCAGTTCAACGACTGGATGGGACTTATCAAAAATCAAACCCAGGAAGGCATCATAAAGTATGCCGAGGAGATAGTTGCGAACGGATACACCCCCGGAGTGCTCATGATCGACGACGGCTGGCAGAGAAGATACGGCGTTTGGGATTTTGACCCCGAAAAATTCAGCGACCCCAAGGCCATGGTAGACCGTCTCCACGAGCTTGGCTTCATCGTTATGATCTGGGTGACCCCCTTTATCTGCACCGAGGGCGACGAGTTCCTGGCGCTCTATCAGCCCAGATCCTCCGAGAGCGGTGCCGAGGTAAAGATGGACAATCACTTCGTCCGTAACGAAAAGGGCGAGGTCAGCCTTATAAAGTGGTGGAACGGATTCAGTGCAGTCCTCAACTTCATGCTCCCCGACGACGTAGCGGAGATGGACCGACAGCTCAACCGACTGATTAACGAGTTCGGCATTGACGGCTTCAAGTTTGACGGCGGCTCTTACCGTCCAAGCTCATTCATGAACACAAGGGAGATCTACGGCGGCTACACCCGTGCACAGCTCAGTGAGGCATGGGTAAAATACGGCTCGAAGTTCAAATTCCACGAATTCAAGGACACCTGGAATATGGGTGGCTACCACACGGTTCAGCGCCTTTGGGACAAGCAGCACAGGTGGGAAGGCAACGGTCTCGACTGCCTTATCCCCAACGGCATTTTCACAGGACTCATCGGGTGTCCCTTTATCTGCCCCGACATGGTCGGCGGCGGTGAGTGGGTCTGCGCGGCTTACGGAACCTTTGATGACGAGCTGTTTGCAAGAATGGCAGAAACCTCTGCGCTCTTCCCCATGATGCAGTTCTCCGCTCTCCCCTGGAGACACCTGGGCGACGAGGCAGTCAAAATTTGCCGTGATATGGCGAAGCTCCACGAGGATATGTTCCCCGAGATCGAAAAGATACTCTCCGACACCGAGAAAACGGGCGAGCCAATCGTTCGCCATCTGGCATATCAGTTCCCCGAGGGCGGCTATGAGCTGACAAACGATATGTTCATGCTGGGAGACAAATATCTTGTTGCCCCCGTTATAAAGAAGGGCGCAAGAGAAAAAGTCGTAAGGCTCCCTCAGGGCAGATGGATAAACGATTTGGGAATAGAATACGAGGGAGGACAGACTGTCACCGAAAACGTTCCTCTTGAAAGACTTGTATACTACAAAAGGGTAGATTAAGGAGTTAATATGGAAACGAAAATTCTTGAAGGCGAATATTGGTGGGGTGGCTGTGTAGTCGGCTCGGAAAAGATGCCCTACCACTCCGAAACTGTGTTTAAGATAGACCTTGAAAGACAGAGACGCACGCAATCCGCGCCCCTGTTCGTGTCGAGCAAGGGCAGATTCATCTGGTGCGAGGAGCCCTTTGCCATTGAGTTCAACCGTGGCACGATCACGGCAAGCTGCGAATACGATTCCCCCATTATTCTCAATGAGGACGGCAAGAATCTTCGAGACGCATACATAAATGCCATGAATGCATGCTTCCCCTTTGAAAAGGACATTCATACCCCCCGCGAGTTCTACGAGCACCCCCAGTTCAACACATGGATGGAGCTTATAAAGAACCAGAACGAAAAGGACATCATCAAATACGCCGAGGAGATCGTTGAAAACGGCTACACCCCCGGCATCCTTATGATCGACGGCGGCTGGCAGAAGAACCAGGGCGTCTGGGACTTCAATCCCGAGAAGTTCACCGACCCCAAGGGCATGGTTGACCGCCTCCACGAGCTTGGCTTCATCGTTATGATCTGGGTCAGCCCCTTTATCTGCACCGAGGGCGACCACTTCCTCAGCATGTACCAGCCCAGAGCCACCGAAAGCGGCGTTGAAATAAAGAGGGACAACCATTTCGTGCGCGTTGGCAAGGGCGATATCTGTATCACAAAGTGGTGGAGCGGTTACAGCGCCATCCACAACTTCCTGCTCCCCGACGACTGCGCCGAAATGGATCAACAGCTCGAGCGTCTCATAAACGAATTCGGATTTGACGGCTTCAAGTTCGACGGCGGCTCCTACCTGCCCAACACCTTCTTTAACGGCACAGATATCTACGGCGGCTACACATTTGCGCAACTGAGCCGGGCATGGGTACGCTACGGCTCAAAGTATAAGTACCACGAGTATAAGGACACCTGGAAGATGGGCGGCTCCCACACGGTTCAGCGCCTTTGGGACAAGCAGCACAGATGGGAGGGCAACGGCCTCGACTGCCTTATCCCCAACGGTATCTTCACAGGCCTTATCGGCTGTCCTTTCCTCTGCCCCGACCGGGGGGGCGGCGGCGCGTGGACCTGCGCGGCGTTCGGGACGGTTCCGGATGAGCTCTTTGTCC
>CAZISP010000048.1:0-6840 GCA_964541955.1 uncultured Lachnospiraceae bacterium | reverse complement strand
CTCTACTCACCCGATGCTTACGTGCCGATTCAGACCATCGACTATAAGTACATGGGTCTTGACCACGCTCTTACCTCCGTCAAGGACATTCTGGCTGACGATGACGGTAACGTTTACCTTGTTGACTCCGTTGCAAACGAGGTGGTCGTTCTTGATAAGTTCTATAAGGTAAAGTTCGTCATAAAGGATTTTGTAAACAACCACGGCGTTCCCGATGGTTTTACGGCTCCTCAGGGTCTGTTCGTTACAGACGACAGAATCTTCGTTTGCGATACCGATGCCAACCGAATTGTTACCTTCGCAAAGGATACGGGTAAGTTCGATTCTATCATTCCTCAGCCCGAATCCAGCCTCTTTACGGAGGGCTCGACCTATAAGCCGGTTGCTGTTGCGGTTGACCAGTATGACCGTCTTTACGTTGTATCCTCTACAACCTACCAGGGTATCATCGTAATGACAGACAGAGGTGAATTCACCTCCTTCATCGGCGCGCAGAAGGTTGTTGCGAATATGTGGCAGATCATCTGGAGACGCTTCCAGACAGACGAGCAGAGACAGCAGACTGCTTCCTTTATTTCTACCGAGTTTAATAACATCGCCATCAACGAGGACGGCTTCATCTACGTTACAACCGCTTCGATTGATTCAAGCAAGCAGCAGTCCGCGATAACATCTCATTCAACCTCCGGTGATAATGCCCCCGTTAAGCTTCTTAACGCCTCCGGTAAGGAGATCATGAGACGTAACGGCTTCTGGCCGCCTTCCGGTGAGGTTGACGTTTCAACCCTTTCAACGGATACTCTCACAGGTCCCTCTAAGGTAACCGACGTTGCAGTCGGTCCCGAGCAGACCTGGACTATCGTAGACAGTAAGCGCTCAAAGACTTTCACATACGACTTTGACGGAAACCTGCTCTTTGCCTTCGGTAATGAGGGTACGATGCTCGGTAACGTATCGAACATTCAGTCTATATGCTACCAGGGCGACGTTCTTATGATCCTCAGCTCACTTACGAATACTATCACGACCTTCAAGAGAACGGAATACGGCGATGCGCTGATCCGCGCTCTTGAATACCAGAACGATCGTAAATATGACGAGGCGATCGATGCCTGGATCGAGATCCTGAAGAGAAACAGTAACTTTGATACCGCTTACGTCGGAATCGGTCAGTCTCTGTTCCGTCAGGGTGAATACGAGGAGGCGATCGAATACTATAAGTCCGCATACGATACGACAAATTACTCAAATGCGTATAAGGAAATGCGTAAGGAGTGGATCTCCAAGTACCTGTTCGTTATGTTGGGTATTATTATCGTTCTTATCATTCTTTGGTCTAAGTTTATGAAGTACGTAAAGAAGGTAAACTACGAGACGAGTATCTCCACGGAAAAGAGAACCTTCAAGCAGGAGCTTCTTTACTGCTTCCACGTGATTCTTCACCCCTTTGACGGCTTCTGGGATTTGAAGCACGAAAAGAGAGGCTCTGTGAGAGCCGGTATCGTTATCATCATTGTAACGATCCTTTCGTTCTATTATCAGGCTATCGGTCAGGGCTACGTATTTAATCCCGAGGGCCAATACGCCTCGATCTTCGTTCAGATCGCATCCGTTCTTACGCCTTTCTTCCTGTGGGCTGTCGGCAACTGGTGCCTCACGACACTGTTTGAAGGTGAGGGTAGCTTCAAGGATATCTTTATCTCTCTCTCTTACTGCCTTACACCCATTCCGTTGCTTATTATCCCCGCAACCATTGTATCCAACGTCGTTACGGAGTCCGAGATGGCGATCATTAACCTTCTCGTTTCCCTGGCGTATATTTGGCTGGGTCTCCTCGTATTCGTTGCGATGATGGTAATTCACGACTACTCTATCGGTAAGAACGTTCTGACCTGCCTTGGTACCATTGTTGGTATGGCGTTCATTATGTTCCTCATTATTCTGTTCACAACTCTTCTGGCGAAGGTAGTAAGCTTCTTCACGAACATTGTGGACGAGATCATGTTCAGAATTTGACACAGAAGGAGAAGGATAATATGAAAATTAAAAGAATAATATCGTTTGTCTTGGCTGTGTTAATGGCAATGGGCTCGCTCTCCGTTTTCGCTTTCGCCGCAGACGATGCAGAAACAGTTGACGTTGAGTCTTATCTGACCAAGGTGTTCAATTCCTCCGAGGAAAAGCTTGCTTCCATGACCCTTTACTCTACCGTAGACGGTTATGAGATCTGGTGCGATCCCGCAACAGGTGAGGTTGGCTTCAAAAACACCGCAAACGGCCAGATATTGCTCACAAACCCCTATAGCGTCGGTAGCGTAAAGGCTGCTGATACAGTTAAGGCTCAGCTCCTCTCCCAGCTTATCATAACTTACACCGACAACGGTACACGTAAGACTATCGACAGCTATACAGAGGCGGCAAAGCGCGGACAGATCAACGTTGAGATGATCAAGAACGGTATCCGTGTTGAATATTCTGTCGGTAACGAGCAGACGAGACCTCTCGCTCCCGATATCATCTCAAAGAAGCGTTTTGAGTCTGAGATCCTTTCCAAGATCACAGACGCCAAGGATAAGCAGAAATTGTCTGCTTACTACTCTCTGAGAGATGCGTCCGCCTGGGATAATCAGTCCGCGGCGGTAAGAGAGGCAATGCAGAAGTCCCTCTATGCGCAGGTTCCGATCACACAGAAGTTCGCGGTATATACCATCGACCCCAACGCGACGGAGGTTGATAAGAGACGTATCGAGACTATCATCAGAACCTATTGTCCCGATTATACGTTCGAGCAGCTGGATTTGGATTATGAAGAATGTGAATACGAGTCCGATCCTAAGCCTCCCGTAAACTTCAGACTGTCTCTTGAATACACAATCGACGACGGAGATCTTGTAGTTAAGCTCCCCTCCAACGGTATCCTCTACAACGAGGAGGTGTACACCCTCGACAACATTCAGATCCTGCCCTACATGGGTGCGGGCATCAATCCCAATACGGGCTATACGTTCATTCCCGACGGCTCCGGAGCGCTCTTCAAGTTTGAAGACCGCGCGGGTCTCGGCGCAACGACCGTAAATACCAAGTTGTACGGCACGGACTATGCGTACCAGACCATCACGGGCTCCTACGAGCAGACCGCCATCGCTCCCGTCTACGGTATCGTTGAAAGCGAGGCTAAATACCGGACTGTCGTAACCCCCGCGGTTCCCGCTGACGGCGAGACTGCGGAAATCCCCGCCACGGAAACGGTTGAATATGCGGGAATCGTCGAGCGCGGCTTCCTCGCAATCATGGAGGAGGGTGAAGCTATGGCTACCTTCTCAACCTACCACGGCGGCACAATGCATCCCTACAATACGGTTATCGTAACGGTAACTCCCCGACCCAAGGACTCCTATAACCTCGCAACGGCTATTTCGGTAGGCTCCAACTCTACCTGGACCGTTGTAAGTGAGAGACGTTACTCCGGAAGCTATAAGATCAGATACGTTCTCCTCTCTGACACGGAGACCGATGCGACCTCCGAGTATGATACGACCTGGACGGGTATGGCAGAGGCTTACCGTGACTATCTTAAGGATAACGGAATTATCTCAAAGCTTACCGATGTCAAGGATGATATTCCGCTCTACATCGAGACCTTCGGCGCTATGGAGTCTATAAAGAAGGTTCTCTCTGTTCCCGTAAACGTAATGACGGCGATGACTACCTTTGAGGATGTTCAGAAAATCTATTCCGAGCTTTCGGCGGACGGCATCTCCAACATCAACTTCAAGCTCACGGGCTATGCAAACGGCGGTATGTACGCAAACGTTCCCTATAAGCTGAAGTGGGAAAGAGCAGTCGGCGGCAAGAGCGGCTTCGAGGAGCTTCTCGCTGACGCGAAGGAAAACGGCTACGGCGTTTATCCCGATTTCGACTTCGCTTATATGCACGAGCAGGCTTCCAACCCCGGCGTTTCCATGAGAAAGCACGTGGTCAAGGCTATCGATAACCGCTATACCAGCCTTCGTGTGTACTCTGCCGCAAGACAGAATTACACAACCTTCTATCAGATGGCTATGTCTCCCGCTTATTACTTCAGATTTGTGAATAAGCTGGAGGATAAATACTCGGAATACGATCCTATCGGAATTTCCGTTTCAACTCTCGGTTATACGCTTAATTCCGACTTCGATAAGAAGGAACCCTACAACCGCGAAGACTCCAAGGCCTTCACTGTAGAGGCGTTTGAGTCTTTTGAAGAGGCTTACGGCAACGTAATGACCAGCGGCGGTAACGCTTACGTTTGGAAGTACGCAGACCATATCCTGGATATGCCTCTGGACTCCAGTAACTACAATACCGCAAGCTACAGCGTTCCTTTCATCGGCTTTGTTCTTCACGGATATAAGGAATTTACCGGCTCGGCGATCAACATGGCGGGTGATATCAGATACGAGGTGCTCAAGTGCATCGAAAACGGTGCTTATCTCTACTTTATTCTGTCCTGTGATAACACCGAGATCCTCAAGGAAGACGAAATGTACAGTAAGTATTATTCTATCAGATATGATATTTGGTACGACGATATCGTTGAGATATACAACGAGCTGAACGGTCTTCTCGGCGATCTCCAGGATAAAGAGCTTGTAGGTCACGAATTCCTTATCGGCGAGCGTGTTCTCGAGGACGGTGAGGTTGTAAGCGATGCTGACAGAAGCAAGCTTGTGACCGCTGATGACGGCAGAATCGTAAAGGTAATCTACGAGGACGGCACGGCGTTCATTCTCAATTATAACTATTTCGATGTAACCGTTCAGGGCGTGACAGTTGAGTCCTACGGTTACGTCAAGGTATCCTAAGAAAGGGAGGTGCTCAGAAAATGACAAATACGGCAAACGTAAATATGGCGACGCCGAAGAAAAAGCGTCGTGCGGCATCTCTTGACCGTCGTAAGGCACGTGCGGGTTGGGTATTCGTCCTTCCGTTCGTTCTCGGCTTTACACTGATCTATCTGCCCATTATCTTCAACTCCATCCGACTCAGCTTCTACGAGCTTGAGTCGGTGCGCGGAGGCGCTCTCGCGGAGACGTTCGTCGGCTTCGCAAACTATAACGAGGCGCTTTTCGTCAATCCCGACTTTGTGTCGACTCTGATTTCCGGCTTAGGTAAGCTTGCCTTTGATATTCCGGCAATCGTAATCTTCTCTTTGTTCATGGCCGTGCTTCTTAACCAGAAGATGGTCGGACGCGCTGTGTTCCGTGCGATCTTCTTTATCCCCGTTATTCTTTCCACGGGCGTTATGGCATCTATCGACCAAAACAACATTCTGGCTGAGTACAGTGAAGAGGGTGTTGCGGGCGGTCAAAGTCAGAGTGCATCGTCACAGATCGTATCGATGCTGGACGTTGAGGTTCTGTTTGACCAGATGAAGGTCGGAAAAGAGCTGGTTGCATACGTTATCAATATCGTTAATAGTATCTATGATATCGTAAACCGCTCGGGTGTACAGATGCTGATATTCCTTGCGGGACTTCAGTCCATCTCTCCCGCGATCTACGAATCCTGTCAGATCGAAGGTGCTTCCGCCTGGGAGACCTTCTGGAAGATCACTCTTCCCATGATCTCTCCGATGATCCTCGTAAACGCAATTTACACGGTCATCGACTCGTTTACTGCAGGCTCCAACACCGTAATGCAGTTCATTGAGAGCGAGTATTCAACAAAACAGGGCGTTATAAGTACTGCCATGGCATGGATGTACTTCCTGCTGGTAACGATCATAGTAGCACTTGTTGCACTCATCTTGGGACGCTTCGTGTTCTATCAAAGACGTGATTAAGGAGGGGTAAAATGGATAATTCTATTAAAGTTACAAAAGAAACAAAGAATAAAATCAAAGTTGAATTTGAAAGAACTCCCCTCAAGGAAAGACTCAAGGCGAAGTTCGGAACATCCTATTTCTACATGAACGTGATCTGGTACGTTTTCAGACTGGTGCTCCTTATCGGTATCTCTTACGTAGTTCTTTATCCGTTTATCTCCAAGATCGCATCCTCGTTTATGAGCAAGAGCGATTTTGTTGACTCAACGGTTCGTCTTATCCCCAAGAACTTTACTCTTGATATCTATAAGGCAATATTCACCGAGCTTAACTATATGGAAGCATTCTTCAACACGCTTCTTCTGTCGCTCCTCTGTGCGTTTGTTCAGACGTTCTCTTGTCTGCTCATCGCATACGGATTTGCGAAGTTCAAGTTCAAGGGCAATAATGTTCTGTTCCTGCTTGTTATGCTCACGATGATAGTTCCTCACCAGACCTTGAAGCTCTCCATGCTTCTCTACTTCAAGAATTTCGATCCTTTCGGAATTATGGGGTGGCTGTCGGGCTTAGGTATTCTGCCGGAATCTTTTGCTGGCGGCATCAAGCTGACAAATACCTTCTGGCCTCTGGTGCTTCTCTCGGCGGGCGGTATCGCGTTCAAGAACGGTCTTTACATATTCATGCTCAGGCAGTTCTTCCGTGGAGTTCCCGACGAGCTTGAGGAGTCTGCATACGTTGACGGCTCAGGTGTTTTCCGCACGTTTATTCAGATCATCATCCCGCTTTCTATCCCGATGATGATCACGGTATTCCTCTTTGCGTTCTCCTGGCAGTGGACTGACAACTTCTATACCACGTTGTTCTTCCCCGGACGTCAAATCCTCCTGTGGCCTCACCTGACCTTCCAGATTCCCCCGTCCCTCAAGGACGACAGCTTTGCAGGTGCCAACCTGCTCAACACGGCAATCTACAATACCTGCGGTATGATGATCATCGCGCCGCTGATCGTAATGTACCTCTTCTGCCAGAAGTTC
>CAZISP010000047.1:0-6857 GCA_964541955.1 uncultured Lachnospiraceae bacterium | reverse complement strand
CTCGAGCTTCAGAACACAACCTCTTGGAACTCGGTTGGCCACTACGTTGAGGGAGATAATACCAACACGACAAATGTAGTTTGGTCTCTGCTTAAGTATAACGATAGTCTTATTGCGGTTTATCGCCGTGATCCCGATGCTACTGCAAGCGAAGTTGCAATGATTCCTTCTCTATGCTCAACAGCAGCCCCTGCTCCCTTTGATGCAAGTTATTTCGGCAATTCCAAGCTCGTTGATTCCACAGGTATTCTGATTGACGGCAGCTCAGCTAGTTATACGGCAGGCCTTCTTAGGGGTGCAACGGTTTATACGCCTATTCTTTCTGCTGCAAACGAGGCTAAGATCACAACTCTCGTTATCGATTACGGAGTAAATTCCTTGAATATCCGTCCCTTTGATTTTGCATCTGTTGCTACTCTTGATACTATCGTATATCCCGAGGGTGTAAGCGGCGGTGGTCAAATATTCCAGGGGTGCAAAAAGGTAAGCACTGTAATATTCGCATCTGATAGCAAGACCTCCCTGACAGCTGCTACACAGGTTGAGGGCTTCGGTAACATCGTTGACCTTAGCGGTCTCGTGACACTTGGCTCCTCCAACTTTGCTTTCTCGGGTGCAACGCTCTTCGAGAATATTATCCTTCCAAAGGCCATGAAGTGGAACTCCGGCGCTCAGGAGTTCTTAAATGGTTGTTCAAGTCTCAAGAGAGTTTGGACGATAGGTCAGGATGTACCTGACGCGGGTGTTGTTGATCTTTCGATGGTGACACAGGGCGTCCTTGGTTTCTGTAAGAACGCGCTCAAAGACATTCCCGCAGGAACAACATTTATTTTGCCTTCTTCCTTCCGCGGAGTCTCTAATTCCGCATATAATTTAAAAGAAGCGAACCCTTCTTCTCAAGCGTTTGGTGTAGATACTGCTTATACGTTTGATCTTGGTTCCAATATTGGTGCTTTGTATTATAATGACACAACGCAGGATTACGGTATTCTTCAGTATTACGATAAGCTCAAGAGCCTTGGTTCGTCTGATGCACGTTATGATAACATTGACAAAATTACTGTTGTTTGCGACGTTGAAGTAGAAGGTGTCATGGTTGAAATGACCAAGTCTATCGAAGGTTGGAGAACATACTGTGTCGAACAGGGTCTCTACACACCCGCATCTTGATTAAAGGGAGGTAACAAAGATGAAAAATTACGTAGCTCCCGAACTGGAAGTAATCAATGCCGAGGCGCTTAACGTCCTCACGATCACAAGCGGCGATGTTGACATCGACGGTGGAAGCGGATTCTTCTAAGAAAAAAACCGAGCCGAGTGCATCGCACTCGGCTCGGTTTTTGTTATTTAACCCTTCACCGCCACCGAAACGCCGTCGGGAACAACGGCTACCGTCGCGTTGGGATTGCCGAGAATATCTTCCGCTATCTTGAGCGCCTCGCTCATTGAATGGGCGGGGGTCATGTGCATCTCGCGGATCATCTCGTCGGGAGCGTTTGAAACGTATATCACCCTCGCATGGGTCAAAACGCGGGCAAATACCTGCGCCTCCCATTGGTCGGGCAGGGTCTTGTCTTGGGGAGTGTCAAGGAATTTCCTTGTCATGCGGGCAAGGTCTTTTTCTTCCTTGAAGCAACGATAGAAGCTCTCGCCGCCGTGCCCGTCCGAGCTGTCGGCGCACATGATGATAACGCCGCCCGCCTTGACGGTGGCTTCGCCTGCCGTCATGCCCTTGACTGCCTGGTAAATATTCTGGTCGAGGGGATAACCGCCGTTGGTGGAGATTGCAATATCAGCGGGTGCCGCTTTTACACAGCAGTATTTGTCAAGGAAGTCGCACCCTGCCTTGTGCGCCGCGCGAACGTCGCCCGCAACCGCGTGAATGACCTTTTTTTCGGCGTTTATGACTACGTTCACTATGTACGCAAGCTTTGCCGTCTCTGCGGCAAAGATCATGTCCTCGTGAATGGGGTTTCCGTCGATAATTCCCGTTCTCGCCTTGTCGCTGGCGATAAACTTGGAGCAATGGTTGGCAAGAACGGTGGTTCTTGACGCGATTCCGGGAAGAACGCTCTTTCTGCCGCCCGAAAATCCTGCAAAAAAGTGGGGCTCAATGAATCCCTCGGAGCAGAGCAGGTCAGCTTCGGCGGCAAGACGGTTTATGATCAGATCGCCACCCGAGGGAAGCTTTCCAAGGTGGGTAACGTCGGGGGTGTCGCAGTCGTGAATGACTATTTTCTCGTTTTTCACGATCTCCTCTCCGAATTTGCCCACAAGCTCGTCCTTGGTGGTGCCGCGGTGACAGCCCGTGGCGATAAGAATGGTAATATCCGCATCGGGATTGCCCTCTCTGATCTCGCGGAGCATATGGGGAACGATAACGCGGCTGGGAACGGGGCGCGTGTGGTCGCTGGCGATAAGCACAACGTTCTTTTTGCCTGCCGCCATCTCACGGAGCGTTTTTGAGCCAACGGGATTTGCCATTGCCTCAAGCACAAGCTCGTTCTCGCCCATTGGGGGCTCGTATTCGTGTATTTTCGAGAGGAGTACTCCCGTCAGTCTGCTCTCGTCTATTTTAAGGGGAAGGCTTCCTCTGCCAAAGGGTAGATCTATTCTTTTCATAAGGCTCTCCTTTTTGTTTTATTAACTCAATTATATTTCAAAATCCCCCGAAAGTCAATAATATGTATTGATTTTGCGGAAAAAAGATGTATAATAAAGGTATATGAAAAGAAAGGACGATACACATGGAAAACGTAAAGGAAAGATTCCTCAGATATATTTCGATTGACACTCAGTCAAAGGACGGCGCGGATTGCTTCCCCAGCACCGCAAAGCAGCTTGACCTTGCAAGGCTTCTTGAGACCGAGCTTCGTCAGATGGGCGCGTCCGACGTGACGCTTGACGAGAACGGCTATCTTTTTGCCACCGTATCCGCAAATATCGACAAAAAAGTGCCAACCGTGGGCTTTATTTCTCACATAGACACCGCTCCCGCATATTCGGGCAAGGGTGTTAATCCTCAATTTGCCGAGAATTACGACGGCGGCGAGCTTGTGATGAATGCCGAGGCGGGGCTGAAAATGACCCCCGAAATGTTCCCGTCGCTTCTGCACTACAAGGGCAAATCCCTCATTTATACCGACGGCACGACGCTTCTGGGGGCTGACGACAAGGCGGGCATAGCCGAAATAATGACTTTTGCCCAGTATCTGCTCACTCACCCCGAAATTAAGCACGGCGAGATAAAGATTGGCTTTACTCCTGACGAGGAGGTTGGCCGCGGCGCGGATTTCTTTGACGTTGCGCGTTTTGGCGCCGACGTTGCGTACACGGTGGACGGCGGCGAGCTTGGCGAGATCGAATACGAGAATTTCAACGCCGCGGCGGGGCTTGTAACCGTTCACGGCGCGTCTATCCACCCCGGCTCGGCAAAGGGCAAGATGAAAAACGCCATTCTCATCGGAACAGAATTTGAATCGCTTCTTCCCGCGTTTGACAAGCCCATGTACACCGAGGGCTACGAGGGCTTCTTCCACCTTGACAGGATAGAGGGCGACGTTGAGAATTGCCGCATGGAATATATAATCCGTGACCACGATGCGAAGAAATTCGACGAGAAATGCCGTCTCTTTGAGCGCGCGGGTATGTGGCTGAACGAAAAATACGGCGAGGGCACGGTAGAGGTCAGCGTGACCGAGAGCTACCGCAATATGCGCGAGAAAATCGAGCCTCATATGTACTTGATCGACATAGCCAAAAAGGCTATGACGAATCAGGGCGCTCAGCCCAAGGTCACAGCGATCCGCGGCGGCACCGACGGCGCGAGACTTTCCTATATGGGTCTCCCTTGCCCCAACCTTTCAACGGGCGGTGAGAATTTCCACGGAAAGTATGAGTTCGTGTGCGCAGAGTCAATGGAAACTATGGTAAAGGTCCTCACCGATATTGCGAAGCAGTTTGGGGAGATGCCGCCGCAGGGATGTTGCAAATGAAAAAAGAATGGTATAAGAAAGCAACTGTAACGGTAATTTTGTTTGGATGGTAAAAAAATGACCTACTCAGCAGAAATAAGAAACACCGACGGCAGCGTCGGACTGTATATAAACGGTGAAAAGACCGCGCCTGTTCTCTACGCTCTCAGCGATATTCCCGCATCAAGGAGCAACACCGCTCAGGCGCAGCGTAACATTGCGAATTTTGCCCGTTCGGGCGTAAATCTTGTGCAGGTGGATACAAGGCTCTGTCTTGGATGGCATAAGTCCACTCCCGTTGAATTTGACGGCATACAGGCGGAAATTGCAGGCGCGCTTGACGCAAACCCCGACGCGGGGATCATGATAAGAATTCACATGAATCCCCCTTATTGGTGGATTCGTGACAACCCCGACGAATGCGTTCTGGTAAACGGCGAGCTTGGAGTCGATGACGGCGAGCAGGACCGCCTTATTCGCGGTGATTCTGCGGATGAAAACCACATTCGTGTCGGCATCGCCTCGGAAAAGTGGCTGAGCGAGGCGAGCGATATGCTGGCGCGGATGTGCCGGGCAATCCGTGACACCGAGGAGGGACGCCACGTTGTTGCCATTCAGGTGGCTTACGGAATGTTCGGTGAATGGCACCAGTGGGTAAACGATACCTCTGAGCCCATGCGCCGCCGCCTGTGCAAATACCTTCGTGAAAAATACGGCACGGTGGAAGAGCTGAGAAAGTCATGGGGCAGGGAAGACGTTGATTTCGACAACGCTCAGATGAAGCCCGACTGGACTCAGCCCGCAAGCCTCGGCGACTATCGCGCCCCTGCGGATTCCATGCAGATAATAGATTCACAATACACGATACAGCTTACGACCGTTGAGGCTATCAGCCGCTTCTGTCGGGTTGTAAAGGAGAATTGGAACAGACCCGTGCTGGCGGGAACCTTCTACGGCTATTACGTCTGCGTTGCCGAGCAGTCGGCACCCGTTCGCGGTCACCTTCTTCCCGAGAGGATGTTCGCTGATAAGAACGTAGACTTTCTCAGCGGTCCCTTCCCCTATGAAGATAACCGCAAGCTGGTGGTTGGCGCACCCATGAGCCGAGGCGTTCTTGAATCCTGCAGGCTCAACGGAAAGCTTTGGTTTACCGAAATGGATCAACGTCCCGAGGGCATTGATTATTTCCCTCACGGCGACTCCGAAAAGCTGGACGAAACCATCTTCCAGCTTCGCAAGTGCTCCTTCCACCCCATATACGCAGGTCAGGGCTTCTGGTACTATGACCACCGCGTTATCCCCAAGCTCCTGGCAGACGGCGTTACCAACCCCATGGCGGGCAGTATCTACCGTAAGGTGGGCTGGTGGGATACCCCCGAGCTGATGGAAGAGATAAAGCAGATGCAAGAGGTGATGCAGAAATATGCACGGCGTCCCTACAAGGCGTCGGCACAGGTGCTTATCGTCCATAACCCCAAGGGAAGATTCTATCAAAAAAACTTCACAGAGGACGAATATCAGCTTCATGCCTCGATCTCTTTTGCAGGCGCACCCTACGATGAGATATACCTGCCCGACCTTGCTGTCGCGGATATGGAACGCTACAAGTGTATCATTTTCACCAACTGCGTGCTTCTGACCGACGCCGACCGTGAGCTTATCGCGCGCCGTTGCGAGGGCAAGACCCTGTTGTTTACGGGCGCGGCGGGATATACCGACGGCAGAACGGCGAACCTCGAAAATGTCGAGGCGCTGACGGGCATGAAGGTGTCTGTGTTGCAAAAGGAAGAGCGCAAGGCTCTGTCCGTTTGGAATTCGTGCGACAGTGCCGAGGTCGTAAACGAAACTCACAAGATATCCCCTCAGCTTTGCATTGAGGGCGGATTTGATGAGGAGCTTCTCCGCTATTCCGAGAGCGGCAAGGTTGCGGGCGCGCGACGCGGAAATATCTTCTACACCGCGTTCCAGCGCACGAGCACTGAGTTCATGCGCGAGATACTTCGTGCGAGCGGCGTTCACCTTTACTGCGAGTCGGGCGATGCTGTTCAGGCAGGCGGCGGACTTGTGGCACTTAACTGCTACGAGGGCGGCGAGAGGACTCTCACGCTGTTGAACGGCAAGAGGATTACGGTGATGCTTCCCAAATGCACGTCGGCAATTTTTGACAGCGAAACGGGAGAGAGGGTTCTGTAATTTCCTCCCAAAACATATATTCGACAAAATCCCCGTCTGTATTCATGAGACGGGGATTTTTATGCCTTGTTTATTCGCGGATTTCTAAAAAACGCAGATTTATTTTTAATAATTGTTTGTAAATCCGATAAAATAAGGGTTTTATTTATATTTTGAAATTAGAAATTAACTTTTGTTTGTTGAATATTCCTGCATAAATATTTATTTATGAACAAAAAATCGATTTTTGGGGCTTTTTCAGCCCCGAATTTTGCGTTTTATCGATAAAAAAATCCAAAAAATGCGGAAAAAGAACCCATTTTTGTCGTTTTTTATGTATATTTACACTTTTTGCTGAAATGAGCCGTCGGGCGCGGTGTGATAAAATATTGGTGACGACTTTTCAATTTCAGAAAGGATAGGATCATGGAAACAGACAATAAGATAATCCTTGCTCGCAGAGCAAAAATGCTTCTCGACGAGGAGGCGAAATATATTTTATTTGCGGAGGGAGGCGCAAACGCCATATTCCGCATGAGTGTTGAATACGGAGGAGAGGGAGCAACCTGCGACCTCGGTACCTCGGCAGAATCCGCTCTTGCGACCTTTTTGCTGATCTTTGGCGGCGGTGTCACGCCTTGTACTTTGAAAGATGTGATCAACGATATAAACTGCAAATAATAAAGCCCTCGCGGGATTGCGTGATACTCC
>CAZISP010000046.1:0-6864 GCA_964541955.1 uncultured Lachnospiraceae bacterium | reverse complement strand
ATGCTGTCGCTGTTTTTGAATACCGTTTTCTTGTTCAGTACGAAATTCGTCACCGAAGAAAAGGCTCTTGCGATGATCATTGAAATGAGAATCGAATAGGGAACGAAAAATCTTCCGAAAAACAGCTTTATGAGAAAGAACAGCAGGTGGTCAAGAACCGACGCCACCGTTGAGCTTGCGATAAATTTAAGTATCAGCGAGTAAATCTTCAGCGAATCTCTCACGGGTCTGAAATGAGATGTCTTGTTGTCTTCAATGTAGACCGTTTCGATTTTCTGCTCGCTCATTTTTATGCCGAGATTCTTCAGATTCAAGAGCATATTCGTCTCGTACTCGAACCGCTCGCCGTCGATGGTCAGCATGTCGGGAAGATATTCAAACGGAATCGCCCGAAGCCCCGTCTGGGTGTCTGAGATTCTCAGACCGCAGACGACGCGGAAAACAAAAGAAGTGGTCTTGTTGCCGAATCGGCTTCTTGCGGGCACGTGGGAGAGTGAAAAATCGCGAACCCCAAGGGTAAGCGTGCCCGTTTCCGCCGATTTTGCGGCACAGGCGAGGACGTCCTGCGCTCTGTGCTGACCGTCGCCGTCAACGGTAACTACCGTTTTTGTATCGCGGCGATTTGCCGTGATATATTCAAATGCGGTCTTGAGCGCGGCGCCCTTGCCTCGATTCACCTCGTGGCGCAGAAGCGTCAGCTGCGGAAACTCGTCCTTTGTTGGGAAATTCTTTGTGTGCTCCTCATCCGAGCCGTCATTAACTATAACGATATCCTCAAATCCAAGAGAGGTAAGGGAAGAGACCACTCCGCGAAGCTTTTCGTCGGGGTTGAGAGAGGGAATGACAATTATAATGCCTTGATTTTCAGTATTGTTTTCCATTCTTTTTTGTCCTTTCCTTATTTTTTCACCCTATCATAATACACGGAAAAAGCGATGTCTTCGTTACGCAAATTTCAAAAAAATCGGGGATTTTCCCGGGATTCGCGTTGCATCCTTCGGGCGTGCCCGCGCAGGGGATATCTTACATAAAATATTATACTGTATGCGTGCTGAAAAGTCAATCAAAATAAAAATATTTATAATTTGTCAAAAAACACTATACTTTTCAATAAATTTGTGGTAAAATAAACTCGTATTTTCAATTTCAAATAATAGCTGAACGTTTTTAAGGATATTTTATGAATAATAATACGAACAATATAAACCCCGGCCGTGACGGCTCATACAGAGGACAGCCTCAGCACCCCGCATCCGGATACAGACCGCAGGGACAAGCCCCGAGAGGTTCATACGGCGGCCGCCCAAGCTACGGCACACAATCCCCTAAAGGGGTTCAGGGACGCCGTAGCGCCAGCCCAAGAAGCTATAATACGGGCGGCGGTAACGGCGGCGGAGGCTTTGACGGCAGGAAGCTGTTTTTTATCATACTTATTGTTGCCGTAATAATTATCGGAATAATCGTTGCCGCGGTAAAATCGGGCGCATCAAGGCCCGCGTCGGTCGTAGACAGCGGATCCGAGAGTATAACCGATACCGAGACTGTGCCTGAAACCGAGACGGCAGACGATCCCTCAAGGATCAAATATGCCGTTGCCGACGAGAACACGGTGAAGCTGACGACTCAGGTATCCTCCGAGTATGTTATTATGATCGATCCCGAGGAGGGAAGGATCGTGGCGGAAAAGAACCCCGATCAGATGATATATCCCGCTTCAATGACGAAAATAATGACCCTCATCGTGGCTTACGAGAACTGCGAGAACCTGTACGACACCTTCGTTATCACAAAGGCAATCACCGATCCTCTGTATGTCGCGGGCGCATCGACGGCGGGATTTGAGACGGATACGCCCGTCACCGTAAAGGATCTTCTCTACGGTGCGGCACTCCCGTCGGGGGGCGACGCTACCGACGCTCTTGCCATATATACGGCAGGCAGTATTGAGGGCTTTGTTGACATGATGAATAAAAAGGCGCTTTCAATGGGGCTCTCGAACACCCATTTTGTGAACGCCAGCGGCCTCCACGACGACAACCACTATTCAACTCCTCACGAGATAGCGCTCATTCTTCAGTACGCTTTGAATATCCCTTATCTGCGCGAGATCATGTCCACCAGATATTATAAAGCCGATGCGGTAAACGAGCTGAATCCTGACGGAATCCCCATGTATAACACTATGTTCTCCCGCTTGGGAAGTCTGGCAGAGACGGATGTGGCGAGAATAATCGCCGGTAAGACAGGCTATACCAACGAGGGGCTTAATTGCCTTGCAAGCGTTGGCGAGGTGAAGGCAACGGGCAAGGAATACATAGTGGTTGCCGCAAAGGCACCGGGCTTAAACGATGCCGCCGCCGACACTGCGAATCTCTACACCATCCTATTTGGAACAGGGAATTGAATATCAAACAAAAAGCAAAATGTTATTTTCCGTTTTCGGAACTTTGAAGTTATTGCGATTGGGCACAAAAGGCTCGAGAACATAATTTTTCCGAAAACGGAAAATATTTTTTCAAAAACTATTGACAAAGGCAAAAACGCGTGGTAGAATATTCCCGTAAGATATTCTGCGGGGCAGTTTGCCCGATTTTTTTGCCGAGAGGCGGAATGGAGACAGCGTGAAACAAAGCGATAACAACTGTAGGTTTAGTTATTTCACGCGTGTAAAACACTTGCAAAATGGGTCCCGCTCCCATTTTGCCGCTGAAGCGGTGCCAAGTGTTTCCCGTATTATTTGTGCCGCCGCAAGGCGGCGGAATGGAGATTATTATGAAGAAGAGCGAAACAAGAAAGCAGCCCGTAACCCAGATCGACATAAATGATAAGGAGAGCAAGGAAAAGGCTCTGAAAACCGCCTTGGCACAGCTCCGCAAGGAGTTTGGCGAGGGAACTATCATGAAGCTGGGAGAGAACAGTCGAATGGAGGTTCAGGCAGTTCATACCGGCTCTCTGTCTCTTGATATGGCACTTGGCATCGGCGGTGTTCCGAGAGGGAGAATTATTGAAATTTTCGGCCCCGAATCCTCGGGTAAGACTACCGTTGCGCTTCATATCGTAGCAGAGGTGCAGAAGATCGGCGGCGAGGCGGCGTTTATTGACGCCGAGCACGCGCTTGACCCTGTTTATGCAAAAAATCTTGGCGTGGATATCGACAATCTGCTGGTTTCCCAGCCCGATTGCGGCGAGGACGCGCTCTCTATCACCGAAACGCTCGTTCGCTCGGGCGCGGTGGACGTTGTGGTAATCGACTCGGTTGCGGCGCTTGTTCCCCGACAGGAAATTGAGGGCGATATGGGCTCGTCCCAGGTGGGCGTTCAGGCGAGACTCATGTCCCAGGCCATGAGAAAGCTGTCTGCTGTTATCGCAAAGAGCAACTGCGTAGTTATTTTCATCAACCAGCTTCGCGAGAAGGTAGGCGTTATATACGGCAACCCCGAGACTACAACCGGCGGTCGTGCTCTGAAGTTCTATGCGTCGGTTCGAATCGACGTGCGTAAGGCAGAGCAGCTCAAGGACGGCGGCGAGGTCTACGGAAATCACGTTAAGTGTAAGATAGTTAAAAACAAGGTGGCTCCCCCCTTCAGAACCGCAGAATTTGATATTCTTTACGGCAAGGGAATCAGCCGCACGGGCGAAATTCTTGATTTTGCCGTAATGCTTGATATAATAAAGAAGAGCGGCGCTTGGTTCTCCTACGGCTCCGAGCGTATCGGTCAGGGCAAGGAGAATGCGAAGAAGTTCCTTGAAATGAACCCTGCCATCATGGCTGAAATTGAGGAGAAGATCCGCGCGGCAAGCGCTGACGGAAGCCTTAATACCGAGAATTTTGATCTTGATGAGGATGATGACGACGATATCGACTTCAGCTCGCTCAAGCTTGACGAGGAATAATTTTGCGACACGGCACGATTCGATTTGATTATGCCGCGTGGCGGCGTGAGGTGTAAATGGAGATTTGCTTGAAGCGTCTGTCAACGTCGGGCAGCGGAAACGTGGTGCGGCTCGACTTTGAGATTTCCGACGGCGCGCATTTGCAGAGAAACAGCTTTAATATTTTGTCCGAGCAGTACGTGCAGTATCGCCCCGAAAAGGGAACGATGGACGCACAGACCTACGAGAGGCTTCTTTGTGCTTCCGACGTGTGCGAGTGTTATCTGAAGGCTTTGAATATCCTATCCTTTGGTGATAACAATATGTTTTCTCTCAAGGTGAAGCTCATGCGCCGAGGCTTTTCCCCTCAGGTGGCGGATGAAACGGTTCGCCTCGTCTCCGAAAAGGGGTACGTGAGGGAAGAGAACGTGGCGGCGGCAGAGGTGAAGAAGTGCATCTCCAAGCTTTGGGGAAAAAACCGAATCGTTGCACAGCTTCGCTCAAAGGGCTTTGACAGCGTGAGCATTGAAAAAGCAATGCTCTTAGTAGAAAACACAGATTTTGCCGAAAACTGTTACACCCTGGCGGCAAAAAAATTCGGAAGTGTTCCCGAGGAACTCAAGGAGCGGCAAAAAATGGCGGCTTCTCTTGCAAGATACGGCTACAGCCCCGATGAGATTAAATCTGCCATGAGAAAGCTCGGTTAAATTTCACAAAAAAACTCGCAGACAAGTCTGCGAGTTTTTTATTGCTTTTTGTATTTTGACGGACTTATACCGAAGCGGTTTTTGAACGCGCGGCTGAAGGAATAGATAGAAGAATACTTTAGCAGCTCGGCTATCTCGCTCACCGACAGATGATCCTCACGCAAAAGCATCGCCGCTGCGTCAAGACGACGCTGAGTATAATAATTGATGAGAGTGTCGCCGGCGGTCTTGTGGAAAAAGTCGGATAGGTAGCTGTAGCTGTACCCGAAATGCTCCGCCAGGTCGGTAAGCCCGTTCATTGAGTAAATATGGGTGCTGATGTAGTTCATCATCTGGTAGCAAAGCTCACGGGATGAATCGATACTCAGCTTCCTGTTCTTTTTGGCACCGCTGAAGCTTCGTATTATGTACCTTATCATCTGGCTCAGTGCGTGACTGAGAATACAGGAGGAATGCTCGTCTTCGCTCAAAGCCTCGGAGAGAGTGTTTCCGATGAGATATTCAACGTCTCGGTCCACGAATATCCGCAGGCTCGGGTCGCTGCAGAAAAGCATTATTTGCTCGAACATCAAAAGAATTTCGTTATCGTCCGGCCAGAATGACAGAAAATTAAATTTCATGGGATAATTCTCGTCGGTTTTTATGGCGTGAATGTCACCGGGGAAGGAAAGATATATCTCCCCTGCCTTTATGGGTGAAACCGTGCCGTTGGTGATAACGTAGCCCTTGCCCTCAACGACGTGGGTAAGCTCGAACCAATTTCTGTGAATATGCTTGCTCACCGAATAATCCTTTGTGCTGTGGCTTCTGCCAACCTGCAAAAGAAAAATGTCACCGTATTTCCGAGGGTCTAAAATATAACTTCTTTCGACGTGAAATTTTCTCTTTAGCGTGTCGTTTTTCATTGTCTCACCTCGCTTACGTGTATTATACTATACAACATTCTTTTTGTAAATAAAAAATGCAATTTTTCTCGGTTGAAAATGGTATAATCGGTTCAAATCTAAAAAAATGTTAAAAAACAGACAAAACAATATCATTTATATTTCATTTTAGTGAGTGTACAATATAATTAACGTATTTAAGGAAGTCCCGATCGTGGAAAAAAGGGCATAGCCGTTATCGGCTGCGGTAGAATCGCAAAAAATGCGCATTTCCCCGCATTTTCAAAAATGGACAACGTGCGTGTAAAATACGCTTGCGACATTATTCCCGAAAAAGCAGAAAAAATGAAGGAGGAGTTCCCCCTTGTCGAGAAGGTTATCTCGGACTATAAGGTGGCTCTCGCCGACCCCGAGGTGGATGCCGTGTTCGTTCTCACCCCCAATTTCGCTCACTATACGGTGACAATTGATGCCCTTCGCGCGGGAAAACACGTTTTCTGCGAGAAGCCGATCTGTCACCACGGGCGAGAAGAACCGAAATCACATCGACAATATTCTTGAGAGCGCAAAGCTTTTTGACGCGCTTTATCAGTCTGCGGAAATCAAAGGAGAAATCAAATTATGAGTACAAAGAAAATTGGCTTTATCGATCTCTACATCAGCGAGTGGCACGCCAACAACTATCCCGCGTGGATAGAGAAGGCGTGCGAGGAATTCGGCTACGATTACAGCGTTAAATACGCGTGGGCTGAAAACTACGTTTCCCCCACGGACGGCAGAAACACGGACGAGTGGTGCGAGGCGTTCGGCGTTGAGCGTTGCAATACCATTGAGGAAATTTGCGAAAAGAGCGACGTGCTCGTGATTCTGTCTCCCTCTCGAGCAGACAAGCATCTTGAGTACGCAAAAATTGCGTTCACTTATGGCAAGCCCACCTATATTGACAAACCCTTTTCGGACAGCGTTGAGAATGCAAAAGAGATATTTGCCCTTTCCGAAAAATATTCCGCGCCCTTCTTCAGCTGCTCCGCGCTTCGCTATGCAAGGGAGCTTGATGAGACGGGCGACTGCGTTGCAATATCCACCATGGGCGGCGGCAGAGCTCTTGAGGAATACATGATACATCAGGCGGAAATGGTAGTGAAAAAGCTCGGCATGGGCGCAAAAGCTATCAAGGCTCAGAGGATTTCCGATTATCATTACACCTTTGCGGTCAAGTACGACGATGAGCGCAGAGCGGCAATGCACTACGTGAAGTGCAATATGCCTTTCCTTGTTACCATGGGCAAGGGAACAGATGAAAATGCGGAGTTCAGACAGATAAAATCCGACTTTTTCTACGACCTTATAGCAGATATGCTCAAATTCTTTGAAACAGGTAGTTGTTGCTTCGATACAGC